>JALZFJ010000349.1 GCA_030867425.1 Actinomycetota bacterium
TCGCGAGCAGCACGACGCCGAGGACGAAGGCGCCGATCGCGCCCACCCCGAGCCACATAACGGTCTTGCCCAGGCTCCGGAAGAGGGCTCCTTCGGAGCGGTGGCTGACGACGAAACGATGCCCCGCCTCGTCGGACGGGGGAGGCCCGATCTCACCGCTCTCCTGCACGGTCCCGAGCACGTAGACGGGAGCGTCGACCGGCAGGATGCTCTCCGTGTAGCGGTAGCCGATTGTGCGCTCGCCCCCGCCGAGGTTGAGGGTCGCGCCCCCGAGCGAGATCGAAGGCCTATCGTTGCCGGTGTTGCGCTCGAAGCGGTTCATCACCTGGCGGGCGTCCACCTCCGCGCCTTCGGCATTCACTGGTACGCTGCCCGTGGAGTCCTCGACGGAGAACGGCGCGAAGAGCGTGTTCTGGGAGATGATCTCGGAGCGGCGATCCGAGCCGACGTCGTCGTCGTCGTAGTCGCGCTCGAGGTACTCGCGCGTTACGGTGGCCGCGTAGTAGGCGCAGGTGTGGCCCGCCATCTCGCTGGTGAGCGGCTCTTCGCAGCGCAGCGTGCCCTTGACCTCGACCAGTGTTCCAGGGGCGAGCGAGGAGACCTCCGAGGCGTTCGAGGTCTGGGTCTGGCTCATCAGGCCCGCCTTCTGCTGCGTCCTGCGGCGGATGTAGAGCATCACGCCGCCGGCCACAAGGAAGATGATCGCGAACAACAGCAGGATCAGGAAGACCACCATTTAGGATTCTCCTTACTGATCTCTGCACGGAGATCTAAACCTCGAAGCCCGGCTGCCTGATGCAACTGAGGATTACGTGCTTCTTGTGCCTCAGGCGCTCCTTGGCTTTGCGCAACTCGCTCCTCAACTCCGCGAGGCTCTGGCAGCAGATGTTCTTGAGCTCTACGTAGTTGAGATGCTTCCAGACTCCTTCATCGGGGTTGAGATCCGGGGCGTAGCCAGGAAGCTGCTCTAGATTAAGTCGATGTGCCGCTCCGCTCGCGAGGAAGTCTTTGACCGCCTGGCCACTATGGATCGGAGAGCCATCCCAGATCACCAACAACTTGCCCGGAATCTGCCGCAAGGCGTGCTTCTCAAAAAGCGGACCACGTCCGGACTCTTGAAGGCCCGCTCTTGGTCCATCATGTAGAGCTTGCCCTCCAGGGTGATGCCGCTGATCACCGAGAGGTGATCGCGCGTAAGCTGCTCATGCAGAGCAGGTGTCTGACCCACCGGAGCGTAGGTGCGCACTACCGTAGGCAAAAGGTAGAAGCCCGACTGATCCACAAACAGAGAATCGTTGTGCCCTCCTTTATGGTGGCCCCTTTTTCAGCTCGCGGGCCAGCGCTCCTCTTTCCAGTGCCTTATGGCCTCCTCGTCTCGCTGGTTCGCCCGACGCACCGGTTTGTGCAAGGAGAGTCCCAGCGCCCGCACCAGCCGGCTGACGTGCGCCGGATGGTAACTTACGCCAAACTCCTTGCGGATCTCACCTCGGCCACTCGCGCACACGTCCACACCTCTCCCCTAAAGCCATGAGCAGGTGCTCCTCGCGCAAGAAGCTCAGGTAGTTTCGCTCGCTCATCTTCGCTGAGGCGCGCCTTAGCACCGGGAGGAGGCTTGTGCTTGAGAGCCTCGATGCCCTCCTGCTGTGCCCGCTTCATCCATTGGCTCACCGCACCCTTGCTTACGCCCAAAGCGCGGGCTATGTCGCGCTGCTTCCAGCCCTCTTGCTTGAGCTCCCACGCACGTAGCCGTCGGCCTTCGCGCCAATCGGTTGCTTCCTGGCTCGATAGTGTGTATTTCCCATACGGCTCATAATCTCAAAGTTTAGATGCTTCCGCAGAGATCAGTAAGCGCCTCAATGAGCCAGGCAACCAGTTTCACAATCTGCCGGCGGTAAGCCCGCTGCCGCCGAAAAAGCGGCTAGAGGGGAGTTGCTGCGGCAGCTACCCCTCCTCTATGACATGCACGAGGCGATCTAAAGCACGCCTAGGCGGCGCGTGTACCGAGAGTCTTGACCTCGGTTACCTCCGCGTCGATCCACTCGACCCCATGGAAGCGGGCCACGCTCACGCGGTGGTTGCCGTCCATCACGAAGTAATTCCCACCTAGCTCTAGCAGGCTCACCGCAGGCAACTCCACCCCGAGACGAAAGGCTCTGTCTATGCGCTTCCACTTCTCCCGAGAAGCCTTGGAGAGGGGCATGAAATCGGGGTCGAAGTGCTCGTGCTTGCCCACGCTACCGACTATCCTAGATACCTCCACCGTCCTCCTGCCCCGGTACATAGCTCCACTGCCCAGAACGCTGCGCCGGATCTCCTCGGAGGAGAGGAGGGTGCTTCTGGCATCTGTCGTATGGCGTCTAAGCAAGATCCTCTTGAACAATCTCTTGAAGAATCTGTTCAAGGTGCCTAGCCGTGCCCTTCTGCGGGCGAGGGTGAAGTCCTTGTCGACCTGCTCCTCCAGGTTCATCAGATCGACCACCGTCATCACCTTCTTGTGTTATGCCGGGTGTAAAACCAAGCAGATTGGATGACTTGCTTACATTATATGTCCAGGCACGGGTTGCAACAACGGACGATTAGCCTGATGAATATACCCTAGGATCTTCTTGCCCTCCGTATACCAGCCAAGTTCACTTTCGCTACGATCCGACCTCCGCCGTCTTGCATGACCCCGCTGATGCATCCCATCCCGCACGGGCGAAGTC
>JALZFJ010000351.1 GCA_030867425.1 Actinomycetota bacterium
GTAGCGGCTCATGCCGTTGAGGACGACCATGTCGAACGGGGTCGTCGTAGTGCCCTGCTCGGAGAAGCCGCGGACGTGGAACCTGTCGACGTCTACGTGACCGTGGACGATCTCGTGTATGGCCCTCCGGTAGCCGTGGAAGGCGAAGACGACCGGCTTGTCCGCCGTGAAGAGCTCGACGAAGCGCGTCTCGTCCATCCCATGGGGGTGGAACTCGCGGGGGAAGAGCGTCATCAGGTCGACGACGTTGACCACGCGGACCTTGAGTTCCGGCGCGTTCTCGCGCAGCCAATGGGCGGCGGCTACGGTCTCCAGGGTCGGGATGTCGCCGGCGCAACCCAGTACGACGTCCGGCTCGCCGCCCCCATCGTTGCTGGCCCACTCCCACGTGGCGGCTCCCGCGTCAGCATGCTCTATCGCCGCCTCCATGTCGAGCCACTGCAGCTGGGGCTGCTTGTCGATCACGATCAGGTTAACGTAGTCGCGGCTCCTGAGGCAGTGGTCAGCCACCGAGAGAAGGCTGTTGGCATCTGGGGGCAGGTAGATGCGCGCCACGGTGCCGCGTTTGGAGAGCATCACGTCGATGAGGCCCGGCCCCTGATGGGAGAAGCCGTTGTGGTCATTGCGCCAGGCTGTCGAGGTCAGCAGGACATTGAGCGAGGAGATAGGCTCGCGCCACGGTAGCTTCTCCGCCTCCTCGAGCCACTTTGCGTGCTGGACGATCATCGAGGCGGGAATCATCGCGAACGCCTCGTAGGTCGCGAAGAGGCCGTGGCGGCCGGTCAGAAGGTAGCCCTCGAGCCAGCCCTCACATAAATGCTCAGAGAGGACCTCGAAGACCCTGCCGCTCGGGACGACGTGGTCGTCTATCGGGAGCGTCTTCCCGACGAAGCACCGGTTCTCGACCTCGAAGACGGCACCGAGTCGGTTCGAGTTGATCTCATCCGGGCAGAACAGCCGGAAGTTCGCCTGGGCAGCATTCCGCGTAAAGGTGTCTCTTAGCAGCTCGCCGAGCTTGCGGGTGGACTCTGCTCGTTCGGTGGCGGGCCGTTCCACCGCCAAGGCGTAGTCGCGAAATTCGGGCACGTCGAGCTCAGACAGCACCGTGCCACCGTTGGCGTGCGGGTTGGCGCCCATACGACGGTCGCCGCTGGGCGCAAGGGCGGCCAACTCGGGGACCAATCGGCCCTCTCCGTCGAATAGCTCCTCGGGTCGATATCCGCGCAGCCACGCCTCGAGCATCGTGAGTTGCTCGGGGTCGGACCTTGGGTTGGGCAGTGGCACCTGGTGGGAGCGAAAGGTACCCTCGACGGGCAGTCCACCCAGCTCGCTCGGACCGGTCCACCCCTTGGGGGTGCGCAGTACTATGGCCGGCCAGCGGGGACGTCCGGACAGGCCGTCCTCTCTAGCCTCATGCTGGATCGCACGGATGTCGGTGTAGCATTTATCCAGCGTTGCGGCGAAGCGCTGATGAACCATCGCCGGATCGTCGCCCTCGACGAAGTGGATCGCGTAGCCGTGCCCTTCTAGTATGGAGCGGACCTCGCCGTCATCGGCGCGGCCGAGCACCGTGGGGTTGGCGATCTTATAGCCGTTGAGGTGCAGGATCGGCAAGACCGCACCGTCTCGCTGGGGGTTGAGGAAGCTGATCCCTTTCCACGAGCCCTCAAGCGGCCCCGTCTCCGCCTCGCCGTCACCGACCACCGCGGCGACGATGAGGTCGGGGTTGTCGAAGGCCGCGCCGAAGGCGTGGGAAAGGACGTAGCCAAGCTCGCCGCCCTCGTGGATCGAGCCGGGCGTCGGTACGCTGACGTGGCTCGGCACCCCGCCGGGCGTGGAAAACTGCCTAAAAAGTCGTCGCATCCCCGCGGCGTCCTGCGGGACCTCCGAGTAGACCTTAGAGTAGGTTCCCTCCAGGTACACGTTCGCGAGGATGGCAGGTCCCCCGTGACCGGGGCCAGTCAGAAAGATGACGTTAGCGTCCTGTTCCCTGATGAGCCGGTTGAGGTGGACGTAGACGAAGCTGAGGCCGGGGGAGGTGCCCCAGTGGCCCAGCAGACGCGGCTTGATGTGTTCGGCTCGCAAGGGTTCGCGGAGGAGAGCATTGTCTCGCAGGTAGATCTGGCCCACGGTCAGATAGTTGGCGGCTCGCCAGTAGTGGTGCATCCGGTCGAGTAATTCCGCCGATAGCGGTCCCGCCAACGCGGCCTCCGGCGGCGAGGGTGCGCCGCCGTTTTCGACGGCGCTGGAGATGGTCACATCAAAACGATACATTTGTGCCCCTTTCTGGGTATTGAGCCGGTGGGTCCGCGACACGCAACTCCTCCATGACGTACTCGCAGGAAAGGCCGTGCAAGGCGTAGCAGAGGACACCCGATTCGGCATATCGGCGCGGCAGCGCGTAGAGCCGGGCGACGTGGGGCATCTTAACTTGTACTCGTTCCATAGCGTCGAGTCCCGCTCGCTCCCAGTACCGTAGCGCTGCCCGGAAGGCCGCCGGGTCGTTATTCTAGCCTGCAGCGCATCCGTTAATCCCACACGTCTTGACCGGAGAGGTCTACTGCATCCTTCTCTTCGACTATCCTACGATACTGAAGAACCTCTCGAAAGTGAGGAGCAAGATTCGAAGGAAGGCTGGTGATGGCGGGCTTCGTGGAAAGTATATTCCTTGCTCCGGAAGGTGGTGCACAGATGAAGAACGTCCAGGTGGCCACCGCTCTCGAAGGTTGCGGTCTGGAGGGTGACCGCTATTGTGCAGGGACCGGACACTGGAGCCGCTTCGGCAGGGTCTGCGAAGTAACATTCATTGCAGCCGAGGACCTCGACGATATCGAACGAGAGAGTGGTGTGGGTGTGAAGAACGGTGAGCACCGGCGCAATGTTGTCACCAGAGGCATAAGCCTGAAGACCTTGCGACGTGGTGAGCGGTTCCGTGTCGGGGAAGTTGTCTTCGATTACCGGGGGCCACGCTCGGTCTGCCGGTACATCGAGCGTCTTACAGAACCAGGTATGACACAGGCTCTAAAGCGTCGCGGTGGTATCTGCGCGAGGGTGATCGAAAACGGCACGGTCCGGGTGGGCGACGAGATTGAGTTGCTGTAGCCCCACGAAGAGCGTCCACGGTGGCAGCGGGGCGGGCGACGGGTTGAGTAGAAAGGGTACGCTGACGAGCGCGATACTCCAAGTGGCTTTGCTCGTCATGCTTTGGGCGCTCTACTTGTGAGGACGAGACCGCTCGCTTTACCCGGCGACATCCTCGACCTGCAGGTACCGTGTCAGATTGGTATCAGAAAGAGCTGGAATCCTCTCCCAACTCTTTATCTGTCCCTCGTTACTTTGTCGGAGCCAAAGATGTCGCTGACTGTCGGCGGATATCAGCCCGGTTGGTGTCACGTTGATGTCGTCCTGAACGCGAGTGTCCAATCGCCGCTTCGGCCTACGCGCTCTGCTTTCCTTCCAGTCGTGGGCAGCTGTTGACCACGTCCCCAGTATCGGGTTTCCGCACTAGTTGACTCGGCGGAGGCTTGTAATCCTCCTTCTCGACCCATCTCACGAGCGCCTCGAAGGAGGCCCGGTAGCAGGGCAAGAGCGGGCGCAGCTCGCCCGGGTACTGGTCGTAGAGGGAGTCAAGGTGGGTACCCCCCTCGATCTGGTAGTAGCGGTGCAGGTCGGTACGTCCGGCCTCATTGACGAGCCGAGCATACCTATCGGAGGTCTTCTTTATGGGCAGCAGGGCGTCGAGCGTGCCGTGCAGCGTAATAAGGGGCTTGCCAATGTCCCCCGTGAGCGACACCTTTTTCACGGCTTTTTTGATCTCCTGTGCCTGCTGCTTTACTAGCTGCTGCAGTTGCGGGTTCGCCTGCTCCGGCGGATTTAGCCGCTCGGCGTAGTTATAGTCGGCGTCGGCCCCAACGTAAAACGGGTCAAACTCCTCCCTGTAGATCCGCTGCGTGATGCTCCAGTACCAAGCATAGTAGTAATCCCAGAGAAATTCAGAGTCCGGCTCGAAGCCTGCCCTGATTATGGCGTCGCGAGTGGCCGGGCTCTTAAGGTCCCTGTACTCTGGGAAGTACCTGAGCGCCCAAGGGAGAAACGTTAGCAGGTTGGGGCCCCGATCGGGATCAGAACCGTATCCTTCGGGATCACTCCAGAGCGGCCCCTGACAGTCCACGCCGCCGTCGTAGAGCTCAGGATACTTCTCCAGGGCGTAGCGCGTCAGATAGCCACCATTGGAAGTCCCCGTTATGTACGTGCGGCGCGGTAGCTGTCCATAGTGCTTTTCAGCAGCATCTTTAGCGGCCTCAGTAAGCTGCTTGACGCGCTCGTGCCACTCGGCCACGGCAGCTCCTGGCGCCCGGTCGGCGCTGTAGAATCGTGAGCCGCTATTGCCCTTGTCTGTCGAGGCAAAGGCGTAGCCCCTATTAAGAACGAAGTCGCCAATGATGAAGTCGTTCGCGTACTGTCCCCGCACACCGGGGGCGCCGGTGATTACCAGTCTTTCGTTCCAGTCCCTGGGAAAGCGCATCACGAACTGTGAGTCATAGGGATACTTTTTCTCAACGTTGTTTTTTAGTTTTCCATAGTAATTGCCCGGCGCCCGGGTAGTCTCAGAGTCGTCGTCCAGGAAATATCCGTCTACCTGAAGGCCCGGTACGCCCGTGGGATTTTCAGTATCTTGGGCGTGCAATCCCAACCAGTCGACGAAATTGGTATGTCCCGACGACTGCGTGCCCGCAGTTGTCAAATCGTCAAGATAGGCACACTCGAACTGCGCCCCATCAACCATATCGTCCCTAACGTTGGTAGCTTCTTCTACCATAATCCTCTACTACTCTTCTCTTCAACCAGCCGCTCGCAAGCTGTTTTCTTCAGGGATACTG
>JALZFJ010000359.1 GCA_030867425.1 Actinomycetota bacterium
TAGTTGCAGTACGGTTGCAGTAAAGTTAACGAGATATCGAGGCGACACAAGATAGTATTGGAAGCACCGTGGCAAGGCTGCCTAGCAGTAGGAGTGCAGGAGGTTCTTCAGCGACTCGTACTTACGGACGGGCTTCACCCATCTTCCGGTGAGGTAGGTTCTCGGAAGTACGCACAGCCCCGGTCCTAGTGGTCTACCGCTCCCAACCGGGGTGCAGCGGGCTCTCTTAGCAAAGAGAGAGCGGTCTGCGGACGTACCCTAGGATCGGGCGTCTTCTGCGGGATGGGGTGAAAGCCCCAGAGCATCCGACTCTTTCTGGAGCGCCGCGACGACGAAGTCTATGTGCTCGTTCAAGTCCACGCCGAGCTCCTCGGCGCCCCGGACTATGTCTTCCCGATTCACCGTGGCGGCGAAGGACTTCTGCTTCATCTTCTTGCGGACGCTCTTGGCCTTGAGGCCCTCAAGACTCTCGGGTCTCACCAAAGCGCAGGCCGTTACGAAGCCAGAGAGCTCGTCAACTGCGTACAGGGTCTTCGCAAGCGGCGTTTTGCGGGGCACGTCGAGGTAGTCGGCATGCCCTTTTATCGCCTCGAGCACGTCCTCCGGATAGCCCCTCCGCGACAGCTCCCGCACTCCCGTCATCGGGTGCTCGGCGGGGGTGGGGTACTTCTCGTAATCCATGTCGTGCAGGAGGCCCGTGATTCCCCACTTCTCCTCGTCCTCGCCGAAGGCGCGGGCGTAGGCTCGCATGGCGGCCTCGACGGCCAGAGCGTGCTTTCGTAAGGAGTCGCTCTCCGTCCACTCACATAATAGCTTCCAGGCTTTCTCGCGGGTCAACCAGTACCTCCCATAGTGCTGCGGCAAGCGAACTATCATTGTACCGTTCGCCAGATCGAGAGGCTGGCCGCAAACCCCGTGGAATCTGGAGCCTAACTTCTCTCTGCTAGCTCGCGCGCTCGCAGGAGCACCGCGTCGAGCATGGAATCAGTGAGGACGCCGGTGAAAGTGTTCTGTTGGGAAGGGTGGTAGCAGCCGAGGAGGGTGGGGCCGGAGGCTACTATTTCGTGCTCGGCGCCGTGGGAGAACCTGGGCTTCGGCCTGACCACGTGGAGGCGTAAGGCGCACTCCCAGGCGAAGGCGCCGAGGCAGACGACGACCCGTGCGGGGAGCAGTTCGAGCTCGCGGGCGGCGTAGGGAAGGCAGTTGTCTCGCTCTCCTGGCGTCGGTTTGTTCTGCGGCGGCGCGCAGCGGACGGCGGCGGAGATCCAGAGGCTAAAGAGGCGCAAGCCATCGTCAGCGTACCGGGAGACCGGGGCGCTCGAGAAACCGGTGCGGTAGAGCGCACCGAAGAGGAAGTCGCCGGAGCGGTCGCCGGTGAAGTAGCGGCCGGTGCGGTTGGCCCCGTGGGCAGCGGGGGCTAACCCGAGGACGAGCACCCGGGCGTCCGGGTCCCCGAACCCGGGGACGGGACGGCCCCAGTACTCTTCGTTGGCGTAGGCGGCCTTCTTATCGTGGGCGACCCTCTCGCGCCACTCGACGAGGCGCGGGCAGCGCCGGCAGGAGGTTACTTCCCTTTCGAGCGCTGCGAGGAGATGCTCCTCCGTTTGGTCCATACTTTTTAAGCGCCGTAGCGGTTGAGCTTGAGGGCGTGCCCCATGAGGAGGCCCATGATCTCCTCCGCCGCGAAGACGCCCAGGGAACCGCCCGCGCAGGCGCGCTCGCCGAAGCTCTCTGCCGTCGGCAGGGTGTACTCCGAGGAGAGGAGGAGCGGGACCCCGTGCCAGGAGTGGCTCTTCATCTTCGCTGGGGTCGCGTGGTCGCCGGTCACGGCGAGGGCGTCGGGGCCGAGGCTCAGGAGGTCCGGCACGAGGGCATCCACCTCTTCTATGACCGCGGACTTGCGCTCGAAATCGCCGTCTTCGCCGGCGGCGTCTGTAGCCTTAACGTGGACGAAGAAGAAATCATAGGAATCCCAGTTGCTCGTGAGGGTCTCGAACTCGCCGGCTATCCCCTCGCCTGCTTTTAGGATCTCCATACCGGCGAGGCGAGCTAGGCCCTTGTACATGGGGTAGGCGGCGATGGCTGCTGCGCGGAGCTTGTAGACCTCATCGAACCTGGGGAGCGCCGGGTGCATCCCGAAGCCGCGCAAGAGGACGGTGTTCGCCGGGTGATGGTCCACGAGGACTTCGTTGGCCTGCTCGATGAAGGTGTTAGCAAGCTCGGCGCTCTTCTTCGCCTCGCCTCCCGCGCCGTCAGAGGGCTCAACGGGGAGCGGTTCGAGACCCGTTCTCTGGGGGTCGGAGTCCGAGAGGGCGTCAGCGAGGTCCGGAGCACGGAAGACGACGACGGCTCGGTGTTCCTTTTCGTGCGTGACGAAAACTTGAGCGCCATCGAGCGACACATTCTCATTGAGGAGGTCCACGAGTTTGGAAGCTTCTTCTGTGGGGATGCGACCTGCTCTCCGATCGGAGATCTTGCCGGCCTCGTCCTTGGTAGCGAAGTTGATTCTGGCCGCGAGGTCGCTCTCTTCGAGCTCGAAGCCTACCCCCAAGGCGCTAAGTACGCCGCGGCCGACCTTGTACTTTAAGGGATTGTAGCCGAAGAGCCCTAGGTGACCGGGACCGCTGCCGGGGCTTACGCCCGCGGCGACGGGCCTGTGGAGGCCGAGGTCGGAACGGGCGGCCAAGGCGTCAAAGTTCGGGGCGTTCGCGGCCTCGAGCTCGGTCCTGCCGAAGGGGTCCATCGGGAGACCTCCGAGCCCGTCCAGGACGAGCAAGACGATCTTGGAGTCAGTGACGACCGACAGCTCGCGCATGAGGTTCAGGTCCAAGGCGGCGTCCTCCTCCTAAGGTCATCGCTTTGCGGTGCAAAAAGTTTAGCAGAGAAGGCCTGTATAATTCCCGGTTCGGAGCGTAGAAAACGGCCGCGTGTAACGAAGCGTCGGGGGTGGCGGATGAAGATAGAAACGGTGGATCTTGGCTTCATGGAGACGGAGGAGATCATCGCCTCCTTCCTGCTCATGGGGGAGGGATCGGTGGCGCTGGTCGAGACCGGCCCTACGACCTGCATCGAGAACCTTAGGTGGGGCCTCGCGGATAACGGCGTCGAGCCCGAGGATGTGGAGAAGGTTTTCCTAACCCACATTCACCTGGATCACTCCGGGGCATCGGGACATCTGGCTGAGAAGTTACCGAACGCCATTTTCTACGTCCACGAGGTCGGCTACCCGCACCTCGTGGACCCCTCGAAGCTCTTAAAAAGCGCCACGCGCCTCTACGGCGAGGAGAACATGGACGAGCTTTTCGGCGAGGCCTGGCCTGTACCGGAGGATCGCCTCGTCAGGCTCGAAGGCGGCGAGGAGATCGAGGCCGCGGATGGCGCTCTGCAGGCCTCCTACACGCCGGGACACGCATATCATCATTTGGCTTACCTCGAGCCGGAGTCGGGAATGCTCTTCACCGGGGACGTGGCGGGGGTGCGCCTGCCCGGCCAATCGTACGTAAAACCGCCGACACCCCCACCGGAGGTGGACATCGAGGCCTGGAAGGGGAGCATCGAAGGCATGCGCAAGCTAGCGCCGCGCTTTTTGTGCCCCACGCACTTCGGCTCTTACGAGGACGTGGAGCGGCACCTGGGCGAGCTCGAGCAGCGCCTGGAGGACTGGCTGCTTCTCGTCGAGGAGCGCATGGACGAGGAGCGCTCGCAGGAAGATATCGCCGAGGAGCTGGAGGCGAAGGGCGACGCGGAGATGCTCCGCGAGGGCTCCGATCCCGAGAAGGCTGAGCGCTACGAACTCGCGGCCAACTACGAGATGCTAGTGGCGGGCCTCATGCGCTACGTCTCGAAGCAGCGCGAGAGCGCCTAAAGCCCGCTTTTACTCTTGCCAGACCGGTGACATCTCGCACACAGACAGACGAAGCCGTCTTTACCGCAGGAGATGCCGTTGTCGCCATCCGGAGAGAAGGCCAGGCCGACGATCTAGACCTCGTGTCCGCCGATGCGCCCTATTCATTTGCCGCTCTCGATGTCCCAGAGCCGGACGGAGCCGTCCAAGCCGCCTGAATGGGCCAGAAGCCCGTCGAGATCGAAGGCCAGGCACGAGACGCTTTGCTTGCGCGCACCGAACCTCCCCCCGAAGCGTTGGACGATGTGGCCCCTCCTGAAGTTCAGCAGATCGGCCTCTCCGAAGCCGTCGCCGTAGAGGCTCTCTAGGCCGTCAGGTGCGCAGGCAACACGTGTGGCCGCGTGCCTGCCCATTTTGCGGTGGCAGACTTTGCGCCCGCCCTCGACGTTCCACAAACGTCCGGCGTTGTCCTGGACGCCGGCGAGGGTGGGGCCGCCGCCATCCGGCGCGTAGGCGACGACGTCCGAGGGTTCTTTCTCGTTGCCGAAGCGGAGGACTTCCTCGCCTCTCCTTATGTCCCACAGGCGTGCCGCCAGCTCCGCTTCGGCGGACCCTGCGAACGCGTCGTCGCTGACGGTGAGCGCGCGATCGCCGTCGGGGGAGAGGACCAGGTCGATGACGTTCTCTGTGACGTCCCCGAAACGGCGGGCCTCGTTGCCGCTTTCGACGTGCCACACCCGGAGGGCCCCTCGCTCAAGAAGCCGACGAGCAACCATCTTCCGCCGGAGGAGAAGGCGGCCGCGCCGACCTCTCCTCCACTGTCTACGCGAAAAGACCGGGCCTCCGGGATCTCACTTCCGAAAGAGGCGTGCGAATATGCCCAAGACGGCATCCCTTCTGCGGGCCGAGATCTCCCGGGTAGCCGGGCTCCTTTAAGCGTTCTTCACTGCTTCGGCGATGTCTTGGAGGCCCTGGTTGGCGTCGGAGAAGAGCATCATGGTCCTGTCCTGGTCGTAGAAGAGCTCGTTGTCCACGCCGGCGAAGCCAGGGCTTAAACTACGCTTGACGAAGATGACCCTCTTTGCGTGGTCTACATCGAGGATTGGCATGCCGGAGATGGCGCTCTGGCGCTCCGTGTCGCGGGCGACCGGGTTTACGACATCGTTCGCGCCGACCACGATCACGGCGTCGGTCTCGTCGAACTCGGGGTTGATGTCCTCCATGTCGTAGAGCTTCTCGTAGGGCACGTCAGCCTCGGTGAGGAGGACGTTCATGTGCCCGGGCATGCGTCCCGCGACGGGGTGGATGCCGAACTTCACCTCCTTACCCTCCGATTCCAGCGTCTGCATAAGGTCGTGCATCGCGTTCTGGGCCTGCGCTGCGGCGAGGCCGTAGCCGGGCACGATCACGA
>JALZFJ010000372.1 GCA_030867425.1 Actinomycetota bacterium
CCTCAGGATAGACGTCGTTCAGATCGCGCTCCGCCGCCCCGGGCGCTACCTCCCGGTTGGCGAACTCTGCCGCCCGGTCCTTTATCTCCTGCTGCTCCCTGATGAGTCCGAAGTCCACGCGCTCACACCTCCACCAGCACGGCGTCGCCCTGGCCCCCGCCGGAGCAGATTGCCCCGAGACCCTTGCCACCACCCCTCTGTTTGAGCTGGTACAGGAGCGTCATCAGGATACGCGCCCCAGAGGCCCCTATCGGGTGGCCCAGAGCCACCGCCCCGCCGCTTACGTTCACGATCTCCGGGTCTACGCCCAGGATCTGCGTCGAGTGGATGGCCACCCCGGCGAAGGCCTCGTTTATCTCCACGAGGTCGAGGTCGTCGGCGCTCCACCCGGCCTTCTTTAGCGCCAGCTTCCCGGAGTTTCCTGGCACAGTCAAAAGGCACGGCGGATCTTCGGCGACCTTTGCATAGGACACGATGGTACCGATGGGCTCCAGGTTCCGCCGCTCGGCGAAGCTCTCGCTGGCGAGCACCAGGGCCCCCGCGCCATCGTTGACCCCGGGCGCGTTGCCGGCCGTCACGCTGCCGCCGGGTCCGAGCGGCTCGAGGGCAGCAAGCTTCTCTAGGCTGGTATCCCGCCGGAAGGCCTCGTCGGTCTCTACGTACGCCGTCTCTCCCTTCTTGCCAGGGACCTTGACGCCGACGATCTCCTCGGCGAGCCTCCCTTCGTCCGTGGCTTCGGCGGCACGCTGGTGGCTACGCAGGGCCCACTCGTCCTGCTCTTCTCGGGTGACGCCCTTCTGCTCAGCTACATTCGAACCGAACTGGAACATGTTGACGTGCTCGAAGGCGTCCAAAAGCCCGTCGTGGATCATGGTGTCTACCGCCTTACCGTCACCCATCCGCATCCCCCAGCGGGCACCCGGTAAGAGGTACGGAGCGTTGGACATGCTCTCCATGCCGCCGGCCAGGACCACCTCGTGGTCGCCGGCCCGGATCATGGTCTCCGCCAGCGTGACGCTCCTGAGGCCCGAGGCACAGACCTGATTCAAAGTCTCGGTGGTGAGGCTGAAGGGCAGCCCCGCGTGGAAGTTCGCCTGCCGGGAGGGGATCTGGCCCACCCCCGCCTGCAAGACGATGCCGAAGACGGAGTGCTCTATCTCCCCGTCCTCTATCCCGGAGCGATCGATTGCATTCCTGATCGTCGCCCCTCCCAATTCGGGTGCAGAGAGGGGCGACAACGCCCCGCCGAACTTGCCAAATGGCGTGCGCGCCGCTCCCAGAACCACTGTCCGTTCCACTGCTGCTCCTCCTTCGTAGTACTCGGTACCGTGAGGAATGGCGTACCCGGGGGCGCGCTCTCAGCTTGCCGCCATACGTATAGCTCCGTCGAGCCTTATGACCTCGCCGTTGAGCATCGAATTCTCGATTATGTGCTCAACGAGGGCCGCGTACTCCTCGGGGCGCCCCAGGCGGGAGGGGAAGGGGATCTGATTGCCTAAGGATTCCTGGGCTTCCTCGGGGAGGGCGGCGAGCATCGGGGTCTCGAAGATGCCCGGCGCGATGGTCATGACTCGAATGCCGTGCTCGGCCATCTCACGGGCCACGGGGAGCGTCATGCTAGCGACGCCGCCTTTGGACGCCGAGTAAGCCGCCTGCCCTATCTGGCCGTCGAAAGCTGCCACGCTAGCAGTGTTAACGATCACACCGCGCTCTCCGTCATCGGTCGGCTCGTTCTCCATCATGATCGGGGCGGCAAGCCGTATCGGGTTGAAGGTCCCTACGAGGTTGATCTGCACCGCCTTTACGAAGGAGTCGAGGGAGTGAGTCCCCCTCTTGCCCACAACCTTCTCGGCGGGACCGATGCCAGCGCAGTTGACAAGGCCGTGCAACCCTCCGAAGGCGTCGCGGGCCGTGTCGAGAGCCTTCCGCGTGCTCTCCTCGTCGGTCACGTCGGCGCGCGCGAAGCGTGCGCCGTCGCCGATGTCGGCGGCCAGCTCCTCACCGGCCTCCTCGTCAACGTCGGCGATGAGGACGTTGGCTCCATCCTGAGCCAGCCGGCGCACTGTGGCGGCGCCCAGGCCTGAACCGCCGCCGGTGACGAGGAAGGTGTGACCTCTTACCTCCATTAGATGCGCTCCAAAATAGTAGCGGTGGCCATACCGTGACCAATGCACATGACCTGCAGCCCAAATTGCCCGTCGGTGGCCTCGAGGCCGGCGAGCATCTTGGCCATGAGACCCGCCCCGGTCGCGCCCAAGGGATGGCCGTGGGCTATGGCCCCGCCCCAGGGGTTGACCTTATCCATGTCGGGTCCAAGCTCGTCGGCCCAGGAGAGGACGACGCTGGCGAAGGCCTCGTTTATCTCGATCCAGTCCATATCGTCAATGCTCAACCCTGCCTTTTTGAGTACCAGGCGCGTGGCCGGTATGACGCCGGTCAGTTGCATGACCGGGTCTTCGCCGATGGCGACGCGGGCCACGAAGCGAGCCTTCGGCACAAAGCCGTCGGCCTCCGCCTCCTCGCGGTCCCCGATCAGCAAGGCCGAGGCGCCGTCGGTGAGCTGAGAGGAGTTGCCGGCCGTTACGACGCCCTCGCCCTCGGGCCTGAAGACTGTCTTTAGACTCGCCATCTTTTCGGTGTCTATGTTGTGGCGGATGCCCTCGTCCGCAGTAAGCTCTACCTCGTTGCCTTCTCCGTCGAGGCCGGGTGTGGGAAGTATCTCCTTGTTCCTGCCCTCGTGGGCCGCCATGCTCGCTCGCCGGTGGCTCTCGGTCGCGAAGGCGTCCAGGTCCTCGCGCGAGATCTCCCACCTCTCCGCGATCCGCTCGGCGCTCTCGCCTTGGTGGACTAGCTCCCGCTTCTCCAGAAGGTCCGGGTTCACCTCGTAGCCCGAGATGCCGTCGCCGGTGTCGCTGAACATTGGGGCGCGGGTCATGCTCTCTACGCCGGAGGCGATGGCGTAGCTTATGTCGCCTACGGCTATCGCCTGCGAAGCGAAGTGTGCCGCCTGCTGGCTGGAGCCGCACATGCGGTTGAGGCTAACCGCAGGGACGGTCACGGGGAAGCCCGCGAGCATCACGCCGAGCCGCCCGACGTTCGCCCCTTGCTCGCCGGCCTGCGTGACGGTGCCGTTTATGACGTCCTCGACCTTCTCCGCGTCTATGCCCGCGCGCTCTAAAAGCCCGTCGAGGGTATGCGCCAGAAGGGCGTCGGTGCGCACCTCGCGGAAGGCCCCGCCGCTCTTGGCGAACGGGGTGCGCACCGCCTCGAGGATTATCGGCTCTCTCATCTCCGTCACGATTTATCTTCTCCTCTCCCAGAAGTTTGTCTGCTCTCCAGCACGAACGCGTTCTCGTCCTCTTCGTCCTCCTCATCCCGCTCTACGTCTCGCACCGCAGCGAGCGGGTGGTCGCGTGCCGACGCCCAATCCTCCCAATACTCGGTGGTCTCGGTCTCGAAAATCCACTCCAGGTCCCGGCGCTCATCGCCTTTCACCCCAAGCTCCTGCAACAACCGCTCCCAGAAGTGCGGCTCGAGCGCGGCCAACGCCACGTGACCCTGCCGCGTGCAGTACAACCCGTAGCCGGGAAAACCGCCGCCGAGGACGCCGCCGGGCGCAGCGAGCCCCTGGCCAATGGCTCGGCAAAAGTCCGCGCCGTCCCGAGTATTATCACCCTACTAGTTATCTTTAGCTCCTGTTCTGTCTGCAGTGATTACTAGCGTTCCCTTTGACAAACTTACGACTCTCCTCTCTGCGAAAGGTCGTGGGCGTGGAGGATGACGTTCCGAACCCGCTCGTCGAAGTCGGCGAAGCGTTCGTCCTTCGTCTGGCCCTTGTGCCAGCGGGCGTAGATCTGCTGCAAGATCACGGCGAGTTTGAAGTAGGCGAAGACCATATACCAGTTCATATTAGAGAGGTCGCGCCCACTCCTTTGGGCATAGTAATCCATGAACTCCCTACGGGTCCAGAAGCCTGGAGTGTCAGTTACCGTCGGCAGGACCTTGAGCTCCTGCAAGTCGTCGGGCTGGAACCAGTAGGAGAGCGAGGCAGCCAGGTCGACTAGTGGATCGCCTAAGGTCGTCATCTCCCAGTTGAGGACGGCGCGTACCTCGGTCAGATCATCGGGGTTCAAGAGCATGTTGTTGAGCTTGAAGTCGTTGTGGATGATCGTAGCAGGTGGACTCTCAGGGATATCTTTACTCATCCACTCGGTTAAGGGTTCGACCTCTGATATCTCCTCGGTTTTAGCTTTGTCGTAGCGGGAGATCCAACCCTTAACCTGTCGCTCCAAAAACCCCTCCGGCTTCCCGATCTCCGAAAGTCCCGCGGCCTCCCAGTCCACTGCATGCAACTCCACGAGGGTATCCACAACCGCGCGCGAGAGGCCGCCACACAGCTCCCTTGTGGGCTCTACTCTCGACGGGAACTCGTCATCTATAACCACCCCGTAGCGGCGCTCCATGACGTAGAAGGGAGCGCCTATGATGCCCTCGTCGTCGGTAAAGAAGTAGGGCTTGGGGGCGAGCGGGTAATGCTCGCTCAGGCGCATCAACAATTCGGATTCCCGGCCCATGTCATGGGCCTTGGGTGGCACGGGCCCAAATGGCGGCCGGCGCAGCACACCCTCCCAGGCCACCTTCCCCTCCGCACCCCGGAATCGCAGCAGATAGGTGAGGTTAGATGCCCCTGAGGGAAACTGCTCTACTTCGAGATTGCCCTGCGGCAGGCCGTCTATGTGCTCCCGGACGTAGCGTTCGACCGCCCCGGTGTCGAAGCCTTCGCCCTCCCGGATTTGCGTGGTCTCATCACTGCTTGTCATGGCTGCCTGACGAACGAATCACCATCGCCCCGTCGAGGACGCGCAACGCCACGTCGTTCGGGGCGACGACCTCGATCAGATCACGCACACGGGGGACACCGGGCATCCCGTGGCGCCCTTGATCTTCAGCGGCGTCATCACAAAGAGGAACTCCGAACGGCCGCTTTCTACCAGCTCCGTCGTCTTTATGTTCTCGATTATGTAGGTGCCCGTCTCCGAGAGCAGGTGCTGGTGGACGACGAAGATGCCGTTGGGATCCTCGAAGGGGATGACCTCCAGCGCCCAGTTGTCCGCCCCCAAAACCGAGACCCGCCGATCGGTGAGCCAGTGGGCGCCGTCCCAGCCTAAGCCCGGCTCCTGCGCCTCGAAGCGCTCGTTGTCCTCCATCCACAGGGCAGCCCAGCCAGTGTGCAACAGAACGGCGTCCCCCGCCTGCACTTCCACCCCTTGCCGCTCGCAAGCGCTTTCGAGGTGATCGGGGGTGATGTTGAAGCCCCCTTCGAGCATCTCCTCGCCTGCCAGCCCGGCGATGTCCAAGACCACCCCGCGGCAGATCCAGGGCCTGGCGTTCTCGATGCCGAGCTTCGTGACTTCGGTGGGGGAGTAGAAGTCCTTGTAGTGGTTGCCGTTGTAGTAGCGGCCGTTGATACCGACGTGGGCCAGACCGTCGAGGTGGCAGCCGATGTGGTAGGTCTGGGAGACCTGCTCCTCGTAGTAGGTGGTGTCGGAGTGGCCGGCGCCGAACATGGTGGCCTCCTGGGTGCCGTGGGCCAAGATGTGCTGGGTCCACATGCGGGGCGGGAAGGCCGGTATGCCCGGCTCGAGGGTCAGGGCCAGCTCGATGGCACGCCCCTGCTGGGGGATCTTGAGCGCCTCCAGCGTCCTCTCCGGAGTAAGCTCGTTCGCCGCTCCGGCCTGATCGTCCACGCCGTAGCGCGACGGCCACCACTGCGGGCTGCGGGCGCCGTTCCGGTCGTACGTTCCAGGTTTGGCCTCGGTCATCGATCTATCTCCTCATTTTTAATGCACTCGATCAATGAAGATCCCTATCAGCAGGGCCCTCTCCCCAAATCCTTTCGTCATCTTTACACTCTTGTTCTCTCACGCTCCTTTCCGAGTTCGAGCTTGGCCACCGCCACCCGGTGGACCTCGTCGGGTCCGTCGGCAAGGCGTAGGGTGCGGGAGGCCGCCCAGAAGTTGGCGAGCGGGAAGTCATCCGAGACGCCAGCCCCGCCAAAGGCCTGAATGGCGCGGTCCAGAACCCGTAACGTTACGTTCGGGGCGACGACCTTTATCATGGCGATCTCGGCTTTGGCCTCCTTGTTACCCACCGTATCCATCATGTGGGCAGCTTTGAGTGTGAGGAGCCTGGATTGCTCGATCTCTATCCTCGAGTCCGCGATCCACTCCATGATCACCCCCTGCTCCGCTAGCGGCTTGCCGAATGCCTCGCGCTCCTTGACCCGCTCGCACATGAGCTCTATCGCCCTCTCGGCAACCCCGACGAGGCGCATGCAGTGGTGGATGCGGCCCGGCCCTAACCTACCTTGTGCGATGGCGAAGCCCTTGCCCTCCTCCCAGAGGATGTTCTCTGCCGGGACGCGGACGTCGTTAAAAGAGATCTCTGCGTGGCCGTGGGGTGCGTCATAGTAGCCGAAGACGGGGATGGTGCGTTCGATCTCCACGCCTGGGGTGTCTAGCGGGATCAGGATCATGGACTGCTGCTCGTGCCGCTTTGCTTCTAGGTCCGTCTTGCCCATAAAGATGGAGATCTTGCAGCGGGGATCTGGCGCCCCCGACGACCACCACTTGCGGCCGTTTATGACATACTCGTCCCCGTCGCGCTCGATGCGCCCCTGGATGTTAGTCGCATCCGAAGAGGCCACATCGGGCTCGGTCATACAGAAGCACGAGCGTATCTCACCCGCGAGCAGCGGCTTGAGCCATTTCTCCTGCTGCTCGGGCGTCCCGTAGCGTATCAGGACTTCCATATTGCCCGTGTCGGGAGCTGAGCAGTTGAAGACCTCAGGGGCGATCGGCGAGCGCCCCATGATCTCGCACAGAGGGGCGTACTCGAGGTTGGTCAGCCCCGCGCCCAGATCGGAATCGGGGAGGAAGAGGTTCCACAGGTCTTGGGCTTTGGCTTTCTCCTTGAGCTCTTCCATGATCGGTGGGACAGTCCAGCGGCTCTCGGCGGCGTTTAGTTGCTCGTGAAACGTCTTCTCGTTGGGGTAGACGTGCTCGTTCATGAACTGCATGAGCTCTTCGCGCAGCTCCTGGACCTTCTCTGAGTAGTCGAAGTTCATTCTCCTCCTTGGGAGCTATTGCGGTCTTGCAGAAACCGTGTTCGGCCTTCCCTAAAGAGGTGCAACCTCTGAAAACCGGCTCCCGCTAATAGTGTTGGCGGGCAACGGAAGGTATCCCCTCAAGCCTCCGCCTGTGCCCCTTCTCTGAGCTCGCGCCGCAAGAACTTGCCGGTTGGGGTCTTTGGCAGCTCGTCCAGGAACTCTACCTGTCTAGGGTACTTGTAGTTGGCCATCCGCTCTTTGCAGTAGGAGATCAACTCCTCTTCTGTGACCTCCCCTCCTTCCTTTAGCGCTACAAAGGCCCTTACCGTCTCCCCCCGGTACTCGTCCGGTACCCCCACTGCCGCTGCTTCCATTACCTGATCGTGGGTGTAGAGTACGTCCTCTACCTCCCTTGGCCACACCTTGTAGCCCCCTACGTTTACCATGTCCTTTTTGCGGTCTACTATGTAGAACCAGCTCTCTTGGTCCATGACTGCTACGTCCCCTGTTAGGAAGTACCCCTCATGAAAGGCTTCTTGTGTCTCTTCGGGCTTGTTCCAGTACCCCTTGAAGATCATTGGTCCTTTGGCCACAAACTCCCCAGCCTCGCCGACCGGCACCTCCTCTGATGGGTCGTCTTCCTTCACCAGCTTCACCTCGCAGTTTGGCACCGGCACCCCTACCGAAAGTGCCCCGCTCTCCTCGTCCACCGGTGCGCGGGCACCTAGAGGAACGAAGTGGGTTGGGGAGTTGCTCTCTGTTAGGCCGTAGGCTATGTGGATGTAGACGCCAAACTTCTCCTCGAATTGATCTGCTACACTCGGTGCTACTGGGGCACCGCCGCTGTAGCACTTGGTAAGCGAAGAGAGGTCGTGATCCTCTGAGCCTTCTGTGTTCATAAGTGCTATGAAGGCAGTTATAGAGCCTACGGTCATAGTAGGGCGCCACTTGTCGATGAGGCGCAGCACCTCTTGGGGGTCTACGCGATGGAAGAGAATTAGCGGTATCCCGGCGATCCCAGCGAGCGTGATGTGCCCGATAAGGCCTGTTATGTGAAAGAGGGGCGCAATGCCCAAGATGCTGTCCTCATCTGCTATCTGCATCCAGGTTCTATAGACCTCAGAGTTGAAGGTGACGTTGGAGTGGGTCTCCATGGCGCCCTTGGGCTGGCCTGTGGTCCCTGAGGTGTAGACAAGGTAGGCTACGTCTTCCGGTGAGACCTGCTCGCGTGCCCCTTCATCCGGCTCGGTCTGGCGCAAAACCTCTAAGAGATCCTCCGCCCCCTCATAAGAAGAGCGCTGCCTCCTCGATGAGTCTGCAAGGGGAGAAAGATCCTCCTCGGCCCCCTCCTCCAAAAAGTCAAGCTCGCTGGTGATGAAGACCTGCTCGACACTTGTATTCTCCAACACCTCCTTGGCCACGCTCTCATACAAGCTCTCCAGGCACACCAACACCTTAGTGCCAGAATCGTTTAGGTGATAGTCAAGCTCCTTCTGCTTGAGCATCGGGTTGATAGGGACCATGATAGCGCCGCGTTTCCAGGCCCCGTACTGGGCTATTAGGAACTGGGGATTGTTCTGGGTGTAGACAGCAATCCTATCACCCTTGTGGATACTCCGGGAGGCCAGCAGCGTGGCGAAGCGGTTGGCAAGGTCGTCAAGCTGAGAGTAGGAGATCGTTTGGTCGAAGTAGCGGATAGCATCCACGTCCGGTACGCGCTGTGCAGAGTCTTCGAACAAGTCGATCATGCTCTTCTGGGGCAGCGGCAACTCCTTTGGCACGTAATCGGCGTACTTATCCAACCACGGCTTGCTCTCGTATACGGAATTCCCCACCTTATAACCTCCTGTTCGGCAGCGCCAGCGCGCCACCAACTCCCAATGCTTCTCTTTCCCCTTACTACTAACAAGCGTTAGCCCCTTGTTGGCCATCATGGTAAGCGCTTGCTACGTACACGTCAAGCTATCGTGGTAAGGGCTTGCTACGTGCGCGTCAAAAGGCGCGGAGCGTATCCCCGCCTTCTCTTCGCATTTACAGAATCCCACTGTTTGCAGGGCTTTTTCTAAGTGGGCGATGCTGGAGTCGAACCAGCGACCCTCTCCTTGTAAGGGAGGTGTGAGGGTGTCGCTCAGTGTCATCGGTGATCGCAAAACCGCTTATATAAGCCGAATTCGTTCTTTTTAGCGGATTGAGGATGTCGCTGAATGTCGCCGGTTGTCGCC
>JALZFJ010000386.1 GCA_030867425.1 Actinomycetota bacterium
GTTCGCCCTTGATTGGGCCTCGGTTGTGCAGGAGCTCAAGGGGCGGCGGCAAGTCCCGGCGGCGGCGGTGTACGAGGAGGCTACGGTGGAGGGCTTCGACGGCGAAACCTTGAGGCTCGCCTTCCCGGAGGAGCTGGCGATCTACGTGAAGCTCGCCGGAGAGCCCAAAAGGACGAAGCCCTTGCAGGAGATCCTTGAAGAGCGCCTCGGCACGCGCCCGCGTCTGGAGTTCCAGGTCGCCGGCGCGGATGGCGCTGCGAGAGCCCGAGGGGAAGCGGCGAACGAAGGCGTCCTACCCGCTAGCCTGCAGCCGCCGCGAGAAACACCCGAGACCACGTCCGAAACACCGGAACAGGGAGGAGAGTCACGGGGCGGGGCGGCGGAGACTGCCGAGGGACCCGGCGGGCGCGACGATACGGTTCGGGACACGCAGGAGGTGTTCGTCATGGCGCGGGAGCGATTCAGCGCCCGCGACCAGCAAGGCGGAGAGGGTTGAGGGTTTAGGTATCGCGGTAACGCCAAAAGCCATTCTTAAGAGCGACGGCCAGCAAGTGTTTGGAGTGCAGATCTACTCATAAAGCTCGAAGAACTCGGTCTCGTAGGTTTTCTCGAAGTTCGTATGAACGTATTGCACCACCGCATACTGATCCTCATCCAACGGTACGTACCCATCAGCCAAGTAGAAAGCATGTACTTTCTGGACTATTACGGTTACCTCTCCTCTTTGGGCCGCGAGGTCGTTCGTGACGCGGTCGATCAAGTGCTGGTTACCTAACTCGACGGGTTGGGGCCAGTCCACGAGCAAAGGATTCACCTGCCTCGATTGAACCCAGTAACCGGGAACGTCCGGAATAATCGCAAACTTCTTGTCCCTTGCCGAAACCAGATCCGTGGCGTTGTTGAGATCGACCAAAAACTCATAAGTATTTGGGTTGGTGTAGATCAAACGCCCACCCGGTAGAACCCCGTCTAACGGCTCGGTAAGCTCGCTGGATGGCTGCTCCCGATATATGTAGTACGGTCTGGACATGCTAAAACCCAACAGAATCGCTATCCCCGCGACGACCAACGCCGTTCGAAGAAATTTAGGACCGAGCGACTCGCGCACGGAGTACGCGAACGCTACTAATATCGTGAACAAGGGTCCCAGCAACAGGGTCGGAAAGTTGTACCCCACCGAGAGCGAAGCGCTCCATGCCAGTAATAAGGCCATTATTACGACGATTGTCTTACCTTCATCCCACGTTATTACCTTCGAAACACGGTGAAGTACCGCGCCGAGTACTGTCCCGAAAACGCCGAAAGATATGGTGGCGAGGCTTCCCCGATACAGTCCGATCGCTACCAGAGCCGCAGTTACTACTACCAGTATCGAGGCTCCGATGTACATACGTACGCGTTCGGCGCGCAGCAGTGGTACGGTGTCCGCGCTCAACAGAAACATCGAGCAATATCCCGCCAACACGCCGAGCAAGGTCCCGTAGTTCAGGTAACTTCCTACGCCCGTGGATACTATGCTCGTCTGCGAAGACAATTGTAGGACGGCTTCCGAGAAGGCTCCCATAACCAACAGATAAGCGCAGTAACCGGCCGCGGGTAGAGCTATGGTCAACCAGTACTTCTTCTCCCGCCAATCGCCCAGGAGCAGTACGGCTAACGGGGCTACGAACAGGAAGCTTTGCTTGCACAGATAGGCAGCGGCGATCAACAGATAGCCGATGACCCTTCCCTTGGTGCGCTCCTGCGTCAGGAGCAGCCACGCTCCGATCGACGCCAGGAACAAACCATCGACCGAGTGCCACGCTGTGAGCACGAAATAGTGAACCGAAGCAGCGAAGCTTGCCAGCGCGATGAAGATCTTCGTGGCGTTGTTGAAAGGGTTGTCGAAAGCGCGGTTGACGATACACACCCAGGCCCAACTGATGCATGCGAATTGGAACCATACGAAAAACCGAGATATCCAGTAGGTATAGTCGCCACCGAAGAGAACGAAGGGCGTGTGGATTAAGGGAGAGAGGAAGGGTCGTATGATAATGAAGTCGAGGTGAGGTACTTGCCCCTCCAAGATGCGCCTACTGTAGGCGAGCGTAAACCCGTCGTCGACGGGAGCGAAGCCTCTCCAGGAGAACAGCAGATGGGCGAGCGTAGGAACGACCAACAGGAAAGCAACCGAAACGAGAACGTTTTGATCCGCGAGTTTAGCCCTTAGCCGCACCTACTAGCCCCTTGACCATAGCAGTTTGCTCTTCTCTGTGCGCTTCCGGCCCGAGTTCCTCGAGCTTTCTCCTCGGGCATCCTTCTCTCCAAGACGCCTGCGCAAGCCGCCGACGGTGGCACGAGCTTGCGATTTTACGAACTTTAGTAAAAAGTTCGTAAAAATTCCGAGGTTTTCTGCAATAATCTCCTACCAGAGCAGAGAAGTTGCGCGGCACAAAGGAAGGGGTAGGAGTTATCGGAGGGGGAGACTCCGGGACTTGAATGATGAAGGTAGTGGTACGTCCTCTCGATGATCCTCTCCTCGAGGACGACGTGGCGAGGCTGCGCATCCAGGCGTACCCCCAGTTCCCCGAGACCCGCGACGTCGAGTTCTACTCCTCCGCCTACCGCTGGCTGGAGAGTCATCCGTTGGGGAACAAGTTGCATCGTTGGATCGCGGTGGCAGATGGGGATCAAGTGGTCGGCCACCTAGCGGCGACACCCCAGTACTACCGGATCGGTGGGCAGCGCTTTATCGCCCACACGCCCTGCGACTACATGGTGCACTCCCGGCACGGCTTCCAGGCACTCTCCCTGATGCGCGCGTTCTTCCGCGCCACCGAGAATTGCGTCGCCTGCGACATGGTGCCGGCGGTCATTCAGGTCGAGACGCGCCTGGGGGCCGAGGTGGCGGGTCAGCTGCAGTACGCCGTGAAGCTGCTGAATGTCTCCAGGCTCCCAGTGCCAACGCTCCCAACGCCTGTGAGGAGGCTACTGAACCTCGAGGATAAGACCGTAAAGGCCCGCGGGTACACGGGCCGCTCCGGCGCGGAGCCGCAGGACGCGGAAGAGCACGTCGCACCACCTCCGGTGCGCCCACGCGCCCCGATCCCCAAGCCGGTAAAGGGACTCCTGAACGGAGGTCTCTGGGGGGCCGACGAGGCTTTGGGCAGCGTCTTCGGGAGCAGGCTAAGGGTCGAGAAGCTGGAGGGGTTCGACGCTTCTTTCGACGAGCTGTTCGAGAAAGTCGCGTCGAGCGTGCCCTGCGTACCGGAGAAGGACTCGACGTTTTTGCGCTGGCGTTACGGCCCCGGTTCTCCCCAGCACCCGGTGACGATCCTGAGCGTGAAGGAGGGGGAGAGCCTCCTCGGCTACGCCGTACTCATGGTGACCTCAACGGGACAGGACGGCTACGTACTCGACCTCACGACGCTCCCAGGGCGCCGCGACGTGGCGCGGGCGCTCCTGCGAGAATCGGTCCGTTACTTCCGGAGGGCGGGGGCGCAGATCGTCAGGTACAGGTTCCGAGAGTCCGCAACCACGCCCCAATCGAGCGATTTGCTGCGCATGGGCTTCTTCTACCGCAAAGGGAGAAGCAACAGCCTGCTCGTCAAGTTCGCGGAACCTAAGGCGCACCAGATGGCCAACGACATTGCCAACTGGTCGTACACCGTGGGCGACGGCGAAGGAAGTTTCTGGACGAGATAAGAGATGCGGAGAACTGTGAAAGCCAACATCGGTGAATACTCGACCATAGAGCTATTCGAGCCGGCGCGAGCCGCCACCATCTACGCGACGAGGCAGACCCGAGGCCTCGATCGGGCCGAATGGGATAGCTGGCTCCGGGCTTCGCCGGGCGGCGGTCACGTCCTGCAGAGCTACGCGTGGGGCGAGTTCAAGCGGCGCTTGGGCTGGAGGCCCATCCGGTTGGTGCTCGAGAGGGATGGTGAGGTGGTAGGGCTCGGGCAGTTCCTCGTCTACAACACCGCTCCGATTCCCGGCGCCCTTGTGTACTGCCCCAAGGGCCCCTGGCTGCCCTGGGAGAATGAGGAGGCCGTCCGTGTTTTCTTCGAGGGCGTGGTCGTTGTCGCCGAGCGAGAAGGGGCGCACACCATAAAGATAGAACCCGAAGTCCTCGAGCAGGAGAAGAACGTGAAGGACCTGCTGGACGAGATCGGTTTTCGGAAAGCCCGCTACGACCTCAACCTGAAGACCACCCTCGTCGTGGACCTTGAACCCACCGAAGAAGAGCTGCTCGCGAGGATGAAGGGCAAGACGCGCTACAACGTCCGCCTCGCGGCGCGGAAGGGTGTCGAGGTTATCGAACCGGAGTTCGAGGAAGGCTTCGAGACTTTCTACGAGTGGATGAAGGCCACCTCGGAGCGAAAAGAAGACTATGCTCTGAGAAGGTCGCGCGATTACCTATATGGCGTAATGCGGGCGATGCACGACTCGGGCCAGGGGTATCTGTTCTGCGCCGAACACGAAGGGGAAGCTTTAGCCGGCATGTACGTCTTTACCGTCGGCGAGAAGTACTGGTACATGTACGGTGCCTCTAGCCATAAAAAGAGTAACCTCAAGCCCAATTACCTCCTGCAATGGGAGGTGATGCGCTGGGCCAAGGAGCGCGGCCTCGTGCGCTATGACATGGTGGGAATGCCAAAGCCAGTAGACCTGGACGAGAGCAGCTCCCTATGGGGCGTCTACAAGTTCAAGGAGGGCTTTGGTGGGGAGATCTCGGACTCTATAGGCTGCTTCGACTTGCCGGTCAAAAAGGCACGCGCCGCCGCATGGTACAGGTTGGAGCCAATGTATTACCGGCTGTACTACAAGCTGAAGAATAACGTCTTCTACTAGTATGCGGCGTTGACACTCGAACGCCACTCGAGGAGGGCTTCGCGTCGCTCCTCAACCTCTTCGCCTCGTTCACCCGCCAGGTTGTTCTTCTCTAAAGGATCCTCCGCCAAGTCAAAGAACTCGTCGGGCTGGTTACCGTAGTGGTAGATGTACTTCTCCGTTCCTGTCAGGCTCGCCGAGCATGCTTTGTCGTGGAAACAGCTGAACATAAGGGTGCGATCATTGGGAACCGAATTGAGTAACGAGTAACCTGGGTACTCCCCATCCTCTACCTCGTAGGCCAGCATCTCCAGCACGCTAGGTAGGATGTCGGTGAGGTTCGAGAGCCCCTTGACCCGCTCGCCGTTTTCGAACCATCCTGGCGCGTGGATCAAGAAGGGCACCTTGAGGCCCTCTTCCCACATAACGTCGTCGTGCTGGAACCGGCGGTGCTCTCCGAAAGCCTCGCCGTGGTCGCCGTAGATGAGGAAGATAGTGTTCTCGTAAAGCCCCAGCTCCTTATACTGGTCGAAGAGGTTCTCCAAGAAGATGTCCTGGTAGCGGACGCAGTTAAAGTAGAGGTTTAGCTCTTCATCCTCAGAAAAGTCCTCGCTCCCGTAACGGGTGGAGAGACACCTGTAGTCGTCGTGCCCCGTGCCCGTAAGGTACTCGGCCAGGAACGGTTCGTTCCCGTGCTCTTTTAGCCACTCCTCGCTGGGCTTCAGCATGATGTCGTCCTCGTAGCCGAAGTAGTTCGTCTTCTCCAAGCCCTCCGTGTTCATGGTCTCAAGCGGGTAGTAGTCGTCGTAGCCGAAGTTCGTTACGAGACCCTCGAAGTCCTCGAACTCCTTAGTAGAGGACTGGAAGAATACGGTGCCATACCCCTGCTCTTTCAACAGGTCGGCCAGGCACGGGACGGGGATGCCGTCGGGGTTCGCTTCGGTGGTTGGCTGTACGAGGCGGGGTTCTATGCCACAGTTGACCGAGACGCTCGCCTTGGAAGTATGCGGGACGGTGGTGTAAGCCCGCTCGGCGAGCAGGCTGTTCTTGGCCAGCTCGTCTAGAAAAGGCGTGGTTTCGAGAGCGCTGTTGTAGGGAGTGGTGGCCAGTGCGCGGGTGGACTCCAGGTGAATCAGGACCACGTTGCGCTTCTCAGTCCCGGGCGTCTCTACGAGGCTGGCGTTCGCTGCAGGATGCTCGGCGGTTTGGCTGGTAGCGCCTGCATCAGGAGTATTCTCACCGGAGATCACTTCCTTGGCCCCCGTCAGGATCAGGTTGACCGACGGGTCCCTCGCGAAAGATACGCTGGCTCCCGCCGTGAAATCTGTCGAACGGGCCCCGATGAGCAGCGAAAGGAAGCCGAAGCCGAACGCCAGAAGCAAGAGCCCGAGAGAGGCTATAAAGGGGGTCCCTGACGCTCCGCCCGGGGAACTCTCCGGCCAGCCTCGCCACCGCGCGATGGCGCGCGTCAAGAGCCACGGACCTAGGGCCACGTAAAAGAGAGCGGCGAAGAGGAGTACCCAACCCCAGATAGTAGTCCCGTAAGCGAGAACCGGCGCGACCTCCCCGAGGTGAGGCAACCACAAGGTAACGATTCCGTAGTCGAGCGTGGTGCCAGTCTCCTGGAAGTACTGGTAAGCAGACGTGGTCACGATAACCACTAGCATCGTTACCACATGGAAGAGGACGACCACGACCCGGCGCAAGAGCCCCTGACGCGCCGCGGTGAAGAGCCCGATCCAGAGCAACGCGTAAGCCAGGTTGAAGAATATCGCGGAGCGCATCAGGTCGAAGTTCGGAGAGAGCCCGGGTACCGAGGCTATGTTCGAGGCTTTCAGAGAAAGGTTGTAGACGATAAGGGGGACGAGGAGGCCGAGCAAGTAAACCCAGTCCCGGCGGCTAGGGAGCACACCCGAGAGACTTGAAGCGTCAGATCTGTCTTCCCCCTGCGCCACGGATGGCGAGTTTAACAGAACTTATAGACTGTTTAGATTCATAGAGCGCAATTCAAGGAATCGACCGCGTCGCTGCGGAAGGTAGATCCGGCCCTCAGTGCAGGTGATAACCTTCGTACTTAAGGAGGGTCGATGGAAATCATAGACATCACTCAGGCCGTGAGCTCGAAGACGGTGAAGTGGCCGGACGATACAGA
>JALZFJ010000052.1 GCA_030867425.1 Actinomycetota bacterium
GCCTGATCAACACCACGGCGCAGGTCGGCGGCGCCCTAGGCCTGGCCGTGCTCGCAACCCTCTCGGCATCGCGGAGCAACGAGCTTATCGGGGAGGGCGAGTCCACCGCGGCGGCGTTGACGAGCGGGTACCACCTCGCGTTTGGGCTCGGGTCCGCCCTCGTCGTCGTGGCCATCGCGGTCGCTGTATTCGTGCTAAAGCCCGAGCGCCGGGCAAAGAAGGAATCTGAGGTGGATCCAGGCCGTTGGGAGCTTGCCGAAGAACCAAACGAGCCGGAGGATGAAGATGCTGCTTGAGGACAGGAACGCTGTGATCTACGGAGGGGGAGCGGTCGTTGACTAGTGTGCCTCGGCTACGGCCACGGCGGCGAGGAGACGCAATGAGTCTTCCACGTTTCGTTCGAGACGAGTGGCTTGTTGCCCACATGGAGGACCGCTGGCTATGAGCACCTGCGTGTTGATCCTCGGAGCAGGGACGTCGCGTGGTACTGGCACCTGCTAGAGGCCGAGCTGCGCGAGAGGGGCCACGAGGCGGTGGCGGTGGACCTGCTGGCCGCCGAGGATTCGGCGGGGCTGTGGGAGTACGCCAACGCAGTAGTCGGGGCGATCGGCGACCACACCGATCTAGTCCTGATGGCTCAGTCGTTCGGCGGGTTCACGGCGCTGCTGGTGCGCGAGCGTGTGCTGGTAAACCTGCTGGTGATGCTGAATGCGATGGTCCCGTCGCCGGGCGAGACGCCGGGGAACTGGTGGTCCAATACCGGTCACGCGCGGGCGAGGCCCGAGCAGGCCGAGCGCGACGGCAGGGACTTCGCTGCCGTCGAGGACCTGCGGGACGCTTTTTCCACGACGTCTCGTCCGAGGTCACGGCTGGGACGTGGGTGAGGGGAGAGCCGCGCCAGCCTGCGACGCCGTTCGCGCAGCCATGGCCCCTGCCGAAGTGGCCCGAAGTACCGACGAGTTTCGTGCAGGGCCGAGACGACCGCTTCTTCCCGGTGGAATTCCAGCGCCGGGTCGTGCGAGAACGTTTGGGGATTACCCCCGAAGAGATGGCCGGCAGACACCTCGTCGCCCTCATCCGCCCCAAGGAGGTGGCCGCGCGCCTGGAAGCGTATTGGGGGTGTCGCCGGCGGGGACGGTGGCTGATGGGGAGGTAGGCGATGGGCAGGATTGAACGAAGGAGATCTCTGTGAGGAAAATGATCGCGGTGGAGTTAGTGTCGGTGGACGGGGTCATGGAATCGCCGGAAGAGTGGGCCTTCCCCTACTCCAGCACAGAGATGGAGGAGGCGAACGCATCCGGGATGGCCGCTTCGGACGCGTTGCTGCTGGGGCGAGTGACCTACGAGGAGCTCGCCGCCTTCTGGCCGCACCAACCGGGCGGCACGCCGATGGTGGACTACATAAACAGCGTGCCCAAGCTCGTCGTCTCGACGACCCTATAGGAGCCCCTCGAGTGGAACAACTCGACCCTGATTAAAGGCAACGTCGCGAAGGAAATGACCGAACTGAAGTGCCTGCCGGGCAAGGACATCACGATCCTTGGCAGCGGCGCCCTCGTCCGGTCGTTGCTGCAAGGCGGGCTCCTCGACGAGCTCAGGCTTATGGTCCATCCAGTCGTCTTGGGCGGTGGGAAGCGTCTCTTCGAGGACGGGGGAGATAGGGAAAACCTGGAGCTCGTAGACTCGAGGACGTTCGGCATGGGCGTCCTCTACCTCACCTACCGGCCAGTAAGCCGCCAAGCAGGGTCATCGAAATGACAGACCACCCGAAAGGAATCAGATGAGCATGGACTTCCGACTCGAAGTCGTTACGGTTCCTGTCTCCGACGTGGATCGCGCGAAGCGCTTCTACAGCGAGCAGGCCGGCTTCGTAGTAGACCTCGACACCCGGATCGGCGACGAGGTGCGCCTCGTCCAGCTAACCCCACCTGGGTCGGCTTGCTCGATCCACCTGAGCACCGGGATACTCGACATGCCGCCAGGGGTACTGGAGGGCTTGCAGCTCGTCGTGCCCGACATAGAGGTTGCCAGGGCTCAACTGGTCGATTGGGGCGTAGAGGCCAGTTCTGTCC
>JALZFJ010000077.1 GCA_030867425.1 Actinomycetota bacterium
CACTTAAACCCACCGATGAGGTGATCGGTGAACCGATAAAAAATCATCTCCAGGATAACTACAAGCCCTTCATCGATCAAGTTCGCCAGCATCTCAGAGATAAGTCCGGGGAATGGTCCAAAGACCTGTTAAAAAAGTGAAGCCGAGCCTAAGGCGGAGCTGACCCCAACGGCCAGCACCTTGACAGCCAGAGCGTCAAGGCCAGCGAAGCTGGTGGCGAGCGCGGCTACGACGGGGAAAAGTGGTGCGCGAGCCTGGACTGCTTTGAATGAGATACGTTTTGACAATGTTAGATTTCAGGTCGGGGCGCGCTGGCGGCGGTGCGCCTTGAGGCGACTGCGGGTGGAGCGGGCGCGATGGAGCAAATGGGACAGCACCAGGCGGGCGGCCTCCTCGGGCGACAACTGCGGCACGGGCAGGGCGGCCTGCAACAAGGTTCGCACGTTCGCGATCGACAAGGCCGGCAGGACTTCCAGTTCCAACTGCTGGACCACGGCTGGGTCGTGGGCGTACTGCTGCGCCCACTCGTGCTTGGTCTGGGCTACAAACCAACTGGCCAGGACCGTCAAGGCCAGATGATGCTCCCACGCCCGGTACTTCTGCGCCTGCACCTCATCCCAGCCGGCGCCGCCCTTGGCATCCTGGATGCTGCGTTCCACAAAGTAGCGGATGCACTTGAGCCAGGCCAGGCGGGCCAGCGGCGTAGCGGCGGGCGCGTTGCTGAGGGCATAGCTGGCGTGGCGGCCACCCTCGCGGCGGATGACCAGCCATTCCTCCGCCACCTGCCCTTCACGGATCGTCCACACCCGGCGGGCGGCAAACGGGTCGTCCAGCAGGCCGCGTTCGGTCGGGCGCACCACCACCCGCTGGAAGACGGTGGCTGGGTCGTGTGCCACCTGGGCGACCGTGACGGGTTGGACCGGGTGGCGCCGCCGCCGCTGGTAGGTCGGCGCCCGCTCGCCAAAGTCGGGTGGGGTCAGGTAGACCAGGGTGTCAGCGCGCACATCCGCTATATAGACGAGGCCGGCCTGGTCCAACTGGTGGCGCAACCAGCCACTCCGGCCATAGAAGTCGTCGCAGGCCACCGCCTCGAACGGCAGCCCGTTGGCCCGCACCCGCTCGATCATCTGCCAGCCCAACTCAAGCTTGGTGGCAAAGGACCGCTCCGCTGGCAGCCCCACCCGCTGGCGCCGGCCGGCCCACTCCGGCGTGAACCAGTGCTCGGGCACGAACAACTCGCCGTCGACCCACGTCCAGATCGTCCCATTGGTCCAGGTCAGCAGGGTGGCCACCTGGCTCATCGCAATCGTGCCCAGCCGCCCGTTGCGCTGGCGCCCCGCCCCGGCCGTGTGGCTGCCCGCTTTCTCGCAGGCACTCTCATCCAGCAGCAGCACCCCGCCCTGGGCCAGCCCCGGGGTGGCGGCCACCTCGGCTTGGACCTGGCGCAGCACCGCCTGCGCCGCCCAGGGCGAGTCGGTCATGAAGTGCTGCAGGGCCTGGCCATCGTGGTCAAGCCCCTGCACACGCCGGGCGATATTGGCAAAGGTGCGGTCGGTCTCCATCGTCAGCAGGCCCCGCAGATAGACGTAGGCATACTCACTCGTATCACGCGTGCGGGTGGTGATGCAGGGGCGAAAGCGGGTCCACACCTGATGCAGCCGGTTCGCCAGGTCGGTGGCCGCGTCGTCCGGCAGCCCCCACTGCGGTGCGGTAGCGATGGTTGGGCGCGTGGTTGTGTCCATGCCTGTTCCCCCCGGTCGGTCTCGCCATTCCCTGCCAGAGAGTTACCCCAGGGGGCCGGTCGGCGCCAGTCGAACACCTGTTCAATCTAACATTGTCAAAACGTAATTCTTCTGCGCGGCATGGGCATCATAAGAGCAAACGAATGCCGCTGTTACGCATTACGTTTTACGTTTTACGCATTATTCCTCCGGCTCAATCGTGCTGGTCAGGCCGAAGGTCAGGATGCGGTCGCGGTAGTACTCGGCCGTTTCCAGCGGGCAGACGGTGACGAGCGCGACGTTGCGCAGGTGCGCCTCCATCATGATGCGGACGGCGCGGGTGGCCGACATGCCGGGCACGGACTGGGTCAGGGCGTGGACGACGTGGTCCATGGTGTTGACGTCGTCGTTGTGGAGCAGGACCTTCCAGGGCGGGCATAACTCCTGGCGGGTCTTGCCCTGGATACCAACGTCGGGTCGGGTCTGAGTCTCGGTCGTGCTCACCGTCGTCATCTCCTGCAGGCGGAACGCGAACCCTGATGACAGAAGCCACGTAGCGCCGCGGCCAGATGACACTGAGTGTATGAACGAGACCCGGCTGTGTCAATGCGACGTTTCGGCGTTCAGCCCCGGCACAGAGTCATGGTCATAATCAGCGTCGTGATCAGCAGCACGACTGGCATGCGGAGGGACCGCATCGCCCATCGCCCTGTCGTTGCTTGCGCACTGCGGTCGGCAGGGGTAGGCTGCGCAGCGGAGCGGCGGCGACGCGGAGGAGGAT
>JALZFJ010000098.1 GCA_030867425.1 Actinomycetota bacterium
GGCTTCCACTACGTCTCGTTCGTCGCGCAGGTTCTCGAACCCGTCCGGCATAGGGACCCCCGCCTCCCGAAACACCTCCCGGCTGCCGCTCTTCGAGCCCAGGTAGGCCAACTCCGGATCGTTCGCATACAGGGGGATGTCCAGCTTCACGGCGAGGCTTCGCTCCAGCGGCGTGCTGTTGAAACAGGTTATGTGGGCCGTATTGGTGTCGGGGATGGCAGACCAAATGCGCTCCACCAGGCGCGGCCGTTCGAGGATCTTCTGCGTCAACGGCACATTGGAGGCGTCGTGGGAGCTCAGGAGCGTCAGCCGCCTGCGGGCGTGGCGGAACGGCACGCCCGGGAGGAGGTGCAGATAGTAGTCGACGATCGGCGCCGCGATCGGCTGGCTCGTAACGAAGACGAGGTGCGTGCGGGGCATGCGCAACAGCATCAACAAACAGAGCATCCGCTCTTCGTAATGGTGCACACCCGAGATCTTCGCCAACTCCTCCGCGTCAAGCGAGAGGCTGGGAACCACCACTATGGTCCGCGGAGCGCGCGGGTACGGGAATACTCGCCGGAAAAGGGGTGCCAGCCGCTCCTGGATCCGCTCGAAGCGCCGGAGCTCATCGGCAGAACCGGGGAGCGGTACACCCGGCTCAGATGTCGACGTAGAAGGAAGATCCACCATCTTTACCCCTTACACCGCGATTATACAGGGGCCCGGGTCGCGCCATCCGTGGTGTTCGGGCGTTATCGATCCTCCGGCTACCTATCCGTCATCTTGCGGGCGTCGAGCAGCTTGTCTAGTTCCTCCTCGGAGAGGTCGGTTTTCTCGCGGGCTACCTCGCGGATGGTCTTGCCACTCTTGTACGCTTCTTTGGAGATCTCGGCTGCCTTGTCGTAGCCGATCTTGGGGGCGAGCGCGGTGGCGAGCATTAGGCCCTTCTCGACGAGCTCGGGGCCACGCTCGGTGGCCTTCAGCCCCGCGACGCACTGGTCGGCGAGGTTCGAGGCAGCACTGCTGAGGATGTCGATCGACTGCAAGAGGTTGTAGGCGATGACCGGGAGCATGGTATTGAGCTCAAAGTTGCCGCCCTGACCGGCCAAAGTTACGGTGGTGTCGTTGCCGATGACCTGGGCGGCGACCATCATGGCGCTCTCGGCAATAACCGGGTTGACCTTGCCCGGCATGATCGAGGACCCTGGCTGCACCTCGGGCAGCGCTATCTCGGCCAGGTTCGCCCGCGGCCCGGCCCCGAGCCAACGGATATCGTTGGCGATCTTCATCGTGCTTACCGCGACGGTCTTTAGAGCTCCGCTCACGTAGATCGCCCCGTCCATCGCGCTCTGGGCCTGGAAGTGGTTCTCGGTCTCGTAGACTTTGACGCCGAACCGTTCGGAGAGCTTCTCGCAGACCTTCTGAGCAAACTCGGGATGGGTATTGACGCCGGTGCCGACGGCCGTTCCGCCCAAAGCGACCTCCACGAGATCTTCCTGAGCCTTCCTTACGCGTTCTATGCCGCGCTGTACCTGCCCCGCGTAGCCTTCGAACTCCTGTCCGAGGCGTATGGGGGTCGCGTCCTGCAGGTGCGTCCGGCCGGTCTTGACGACGCTATCGAACTCGCGGGCTTTCTCTTCTAAAGCGCCGCGAAGCTTCTCGAGCGCGGGCATCAGATCCTCTTTGATGGAGACGAGGGCGGAGAGGTGGATGGCGGTGGGGATGACGTCGTTGGAGGACTGGCCCATGTTGACGTGGTCGTTCGGGTGCACGGGTGATTTGGAGCCGAGCTCGCCGCCGAGGATCTGGATAGCCCGGTTGGAGATGACCTCGTTGGCGTTCATGTTGGTAGAGGTGCCAGACCCCGTCTGGAAGACGTCGAGGACGAATTGGTTGTCCAGAGCGCCCTCGACGACCTCTTCCGCAGCCTCTACGATGGCGTCCTTTAGGTCATCATCCAGCAGGCCGAGCTCGTGGTTTACGTTGGCGGCTTCGAGCTTTATGGCTCCGAGGGCCTGTACGAAACGGCGCGGCTTGCGCAGGTCGCTTATTGGGAAGTTGTCGAGGGCCCTGCGCGTCTGGGCGCCAAAAAGCGCGTTACGGGGAACCTCGACCTCGCCCATCGAGTCGCGTTCTACGCGGTGGGGCGTCTCATGCTGCGTCATGTGTGAAGCCTCCTGTCGAAGCGTTTGCGCTCGCGTCATATAATCCGCTTTGTAGGTTGGCATTATACGAGAGGTGAACTTTTGGACACGCTGCAGCACGCGCTGAAGGAGTGGGCAGTCACCGTCGAGGCGCACGAGCGCGGTGAGACTGCGCTCGTGGTGCGAAAGGGCGGCATCCGGGAGAAAGCGTTCGCCGTCCCCAAAAAGCGCTTTCTCTTCTTCAAGGGCTACGAGCACCAGAAAGAGGAGCAGCTCAAGCCCCTCTACCACGACCTCCTGCGGTCCATCCCAGAGAGGCAGGACGACGGGCCGGTGATCTTCACCTCCTTCGCCGAGGTACACGGCGCATACGAGATCTCCGAGGCCGATGAGCTTGCCGCCCTGGACCCCTACCACATCTGGACGCCTGAGTACGCCGAGAGCCGCCTGAAGTGGCGTCCGAAGAAACCCCTGACGGTCCTGGTCTTGCGCACCTACCTGCTGCCAGAGCCTGTTCGGTTCGAGTATCGGGCGGAGTACGGGGGGTGCAAGAGCTGGATCGAACTAGAAAAAGCCGTCCCAACCGCAGGCTCTAGGCCCACCCTCGACGACTCGGCCTTCGAAGAGCTCGTGAGGCCTGTCCTGGGCGTGCTCGAGGGTGCCGCGGCCGCACCTGTGGGACGCTAGGAGGAGGGAGCCTTCTTGGACGTCGGCGTGATACCCGTCGTCCTGACCTTCCTGCTGGTCCTCGTCGCCTGGCGGATGGTCTTCTCGTTCAACAAGGACCTGGTGCGGGCGAAGGCCTGGGGGGAGCTGGCGCGCCGCTCGCTCCCGTTCGCGGCGATCACCGCCATGGCCGCTAGCCTGCCGCTGGTACAGAGCTTCCAGGGAGGCTGGACGCCCATCGTCTGGGTGCTCGCGTTCGGCGCCGTGCTGGTCGCCTCTAACTTTCTCTCCGTGCCCGTAGGTGAGCGCCAGGCGAGCAGGGCCTTTCGCAACAGGGATTACGTGAGGGCCGCGGCCCTGTACCGCAGGCTCGCCGAGGAGCGTCCATTGGCTCGTTACTGGGCGTTTCTGGGGGCGGCTCTGGGAGCCGGTGAGTGGCCCGAAGAGGCCATAGATGCCTCCACCCGGGCTGTCGAGCTCGACCCGGAGTACGGCCTCGCCTACTACAACCGCGCCCTGATCCTGCGCAGGCAAGGCCGCAAGAGCCGGGCAACGAAGGACCTCAAACGAGCCCTCGACGCCGACCTGCCCCGCCGCTTCAAGTCCGCTGCCAGGAGGACGCTCGAGGAGCTTCAGGGGTGAGCTTCTTCTATCCGACTCTAGGGGCCCTGGCACTGCTCGCTGGCTTCCTCTTCGTCGTCGGCCGCCAGAACCGCGACCTGCTCCGCGCCCGGGCCTACGGGGAGTTTCTGGTGCGGCTCTTGCCGCTCCTCTCGACTGGCGTCTTCATCCTCGGGCTGCCTTTCATCATGGACCTGGCGACCTTCGAGAACACTGTGCCGGTCCTACTCGTCTATCTCGGTGGCGCCGCCGTTCTTACGGTGCTCATGGCCCGCCTCGTCGCCCCCGAGGAGCGCCGGGCCGTAGCCCTTTTCAGGCGCGAAGAGTACGAGGGAGCAGCCGATATCTACGAACGGCTCGTCGCCCGTAGCCCCCTCCCCCGCTACTACTCTGCCCTGGGCGCTAGCCTCGACGCGTCGGGCGACCCGCATCGCGCCCTTAAAGCCGCGGACCAGGCCGTAAAGCTCGACCCCAAACTCGGCATCGCCTACTACAACCGCGCCTCGGCTTTAGCGGCCCTGGGCGAGAGCGAGCGGGCCCGCGAAGACCTGCAAAGCGTCTTCCACGCAGATTCCAACCGCCGCCTGAGGCGTGCCGCCGAAGTAGCTTTAAAGAGCTTGGAGAAGAACTAGTCAACCGCTGACGAGCCAGAATGGTCCTGTTGCGTCGCGCACCCTGGTCTCGTAGCGCGACCAGGGTATAGTCAAACTTCGCTGCAAAGCGCTATAATTTCGCGGTGAAGCCTGGGCGGGCCGACGTCCTCCCCTCCTACTCGGCCGCCGACCCGCTTTTTATGATAGCGAAGTTTACCGATGCTTTCTGGCGTCTCTGGGAGTGGCGCCGAAGGGTAGAATTTTTATGGGCCGGCGGCCCGCGGAGGTTGCTAATCCTTTGTGGAACTCCCTCCTAAAATCGGCAGGCTATTAGCATCGGCGGTCGTCTTTGACGGTAGCGGGAGCACTCCGCCGGTACCCGCGGGTACTCTCGCTCCTTTCTCCAACACCGACTCGTACACCTCTACGTGACGCTCCGCTATGGAGGACCAGGAGTGGTTCCGGGTGTAAGCGCGCCCCGCTTCCCCCAGCCGGACACACTCGGAGGCGTCGGCCAGCAGCCCGAGGAGCGCGATCGCGAGCCCGGAGGCATCCCGCCGCTCCACGAGTCGCACTACCTCTCCGTCGACTAGATTCGGCTCTGGGGGATCCGGGCGCGTGACCGCCACGGGTAAGCCGTGCGCGAAGAGCGTGAGCAGGGAGCCACTCTTGAGGGTGACGCCCTCGTTGAACGGTAGCGCTCCCACGTCAGCACCCGAGAGCAGCCGGGACGCTTCGTCCCCCGGTACATACCCTGTCATGGCCACCGTGCCCTCGAGCCCGAGCGCTCGGATCAAGGCTCTCAGCTGGTTCCAGTACCAGTTGGCCTCCTCTCCCAGGGCAAGGCTCTCAACGCCGCCCACCAGCAAGAGGCGTGCTCCAGGCCGCTTCGTGAGCACCTTCCTGTGCGCTTCGAGCAGCGTCTCTATGCCCTTGACTGGGTGGAGGAAGCCGAAGAACGCTATGACCGGCGCGTCAAGGGGCCAGCCGTACCGGGAGCGCAGCGATGCTCGCGTCTCGTCGCGCTCCATCGGGGCGGCTTCAACGTTCGCGCCGAGCGGGACGCGGTAGAGGCGGGAGGCAAGGAACGGCAGCCTAGAGGAGATGGCGGCCTCGGCGTGGGAGTTTGTCGTGATCAGCGCATCGCTTCCGGTGAGCAAGAAGCCGTCCTCACGATCCCACCTGCCCCGCCGCTGCCCCCAGGTTTTGACCGCCTCTAAGGCCCCCTTCGGGACGCCGCGCGGCTCCCACTCCCACCAACCGTACTCGTGCACCGTCGTCACCAAAGGCACCCGGCACCTGGCTGCGCGCAAGAGCGGGGGCAAGAAGAACACGGCGCGCTTAAAGCCGTAGGTGCTCGCGGCGTGCTGGATGTGTACAGCGTCCGCCCTCACCTTGCGCACGAGCCCGGCCACGGCCACGACGAGCTCCGGCAGATCAAGTGTCCCCCAACCGCGTACCGCGCCCCTAACCCTCGGGTCTTCCGAAGCCCGGGCCGCCTCCCTGGCCGTCAGCACGTAAGAGGAGACGCCGCGCTCGTCCAAAGCGTGGCGGAGGCGCTGGACGTAGTGCGCCGTGCCGCAACGCTCCGGCCGGTACGCGCCGGCCACCATAACCACGCGCGTCACGCTCGTGACCCCCGCCGTGGGGCCTTCGCGGCTTCGTCCCCGACCTCTCTGAGCAGCGAGAGGCCGGCCCCGACCACTTCTTCGGGCGGTACGTCAAGGCACTCGAGGTCGTACGGGCAGGTGAAGGCGTAGCACGGGCTGCACCACGTCTCGCGCCTGAGCAGCCGGTGCGGAGCGCTTCGCGGTCGCCACTGGCTCTCGAGCTCGGTGCCCGAGTAGAGCACCACGCTCGGCGCACACAAAGCGTCGGCGAGGTGCATTGTGGAGGTGTTGTTCGTCAAAACGAGGCGTGCGCCCTCGATAAGTGCCGCGAGAACGCCCAGGTCGGTCGCGCCGATCGGGTCCACGCTCCGGTTGCCTAAAGTATCGAGCAGCCTACCGCTGCGCTCCTGTTCGTCTTTGGTGCCGCTTACCACGACCGGCCATCCCGTCTCTTCGGAGAGACGACGCGCGACGAGGGCGAAGCGGTCGGTTCCGTAGGTGCGGGCCTGGACGCTCGTCCAGGGGGAGAGCAGGAGGTACGGCGCATCGGGGACCACGCCGCGCACCTTGAGCAGCTCCGCGGCGGCTTTGTACGCCCCTTCCGGCACGCGGATGCTCAATGCGCGATCCTTGATGCGGAAGCCTGCCTGCTCGATCAGGCGCAGGTTGCGCTCCGTTTGGTGCAGTTCGTCCGGCGCCGTGGGCGCCTCGTGGGTGAGTACGCCGCCGCCCCACTCCTTCGACTCGCCCAGCCTCAAGGGGATGCCCGCAAGATAACAGGCGTAACCGGCGGCGTGCGGCGTCTGCTTGAAGGAGGTGAGTATGATCGCCGCGTCGTAGGAGCCCCCTTTCAGGGTCTCTATCATCTCCCACTCCCGCGCCGGGTCAAAGGAGAGGCGGCCCAGGTCCTGCCAGAGGACGCGCCACGAGAGCACGTCGTCCAACCACGGCAAGAGCGGCGCGGCCTTGCTCCCCCCAGGGCTCGCCATCAGGGTGACGTGCGAACCGGGCAAATTCTCTTTCAGGGCGCGCAGAACGGGGCCCGCCATCACTACGTCGCCGATGTTGTCGAGCCGCATCACCAGGAGCCGCCTTGCGGCCGCCCACGGCTCGTTCACAGCGCACCTCCTCCGCCAAAAGATCCGTAGCTAGCGGGCTCGGGCTGATTCTCCAGCAAGTGAGCGGCCGCAGCCAGCACATCCTCCACTGGGATGTCTTCCAGGCAAGATCTCCACCGGTGGTCCTCGAGCACGCACACGCCCGCGTACCAGCAGGGCTGTTGGGTAAAGTCGGAGACGAGGCGCTGGGGGCAGCCGGGGTACCCCTGGAGGTCTTTGTGCGGGGGAGGCTGGCCGTAGCGACCGTGCCAGGACGGACCGAAGAGCGTAACCGTCGGCACCCCCAGAGCGCCCGCGATGCGCACCGGCCCCGTATCCGCCCCAACCGCGAGATCGGCAAACGATAGGGCAGCGGCGAGCTCGCGGAGCGTCCCGCGCGGCCACACGCGCGCCTGCCCTCCGAAGAGCCGGGCGACGCGCAACGCCTGCTCGGGATCGGAGCTGACCGGTACGACGATATCCGCGCCACAGCTAGCGCGCAAGGCACGGCCCAAAGCGCCCCAACGCTTCTCCGGCCAGCGCTTCACTTCCATCCCCGCATCCGGGAACAGAAAGGCGAGCGGGCGCCGCGTGCCGACGAGCCGCTCGGCCACGGCCAATCGCTCTTCAGGGGCGAGGTGTAGCCGGGGCGAAGAGATGGCCTCCGGCTCGATCAGTCCTTCATCCAGGAGGATGCGCAAGAACCGCTCGCCCACTCGCTCGTCGCGGGGCGGAGACCGCCACAGGTTCGCCACCGCGCGCGCCGCGCCGCACCCGCGAACCAAGTCGTCGATGCCGTCGTAGGACGTGGTCGAGACCACGTGGTCCCAGTCACCTCGCGCTAGCAGCTCTTCAACCGCCTCCCGAGCGCGGCGCGGCCGGGCGGAATCCGGCCTGGGGACCTGCGCCACCTCATGGATCAGCGGATCGCCCTCGAGCAACTTCGCGCCGGGCGGGAAGGTGAGAGCAGTCACGCGTGCCTCGGGATGGGAGCGCGCAAGGGCCTGGATGGCAGGCAGAGCGATCAGGACGTCCCCCAAGCCGCCCAAAAGCTCCACGAACAAGATCCCGCGCACGCGGGATCCAACCTCCTGACTACTCGATAACACGCACCGAGCTTAACAGTCCGCGCTAATCGGCGCAGCCCGGCGAACCTGATGCTAAGAAACGAGAGACGAATAGAGAACCTACCGCTGCGGAGAGGGAGGGATTCGAACCCTCGACGCCGGGATTACCGACGTAACGGTTTTCGAGACCGCCGCATTCAACCACTCTGCCACCTCTCCGCGAGAGAGTGTACCGCCCACCCCTACCCTCTTCAACT
>JALZFJ010000136.1 GCA_030867425.1 Actinomycetota bacterium
TCGTGACAAAGGACGGATACGAGACGTGACCCGAGGACAGGACGCCCCGTTCGGTGCGCGCTTGCGGCGGCTGCGGGAGGCCGCAGCTCTTACGCAAGAGGAGCTGGCCCAGAGGGCCGGGCTGACCGCCAAGGGCATCAGTGACCTGGAGCGCGGCGCGCGGCGGCGCCCATACCCACACACCGTGCGCTCACTCGCCGACGCGCTCGAGCTACCTGAGAACGAGCGCTCCTCCCTCCTCGCGGCGGTCCCCAAGCGAGCCGGGAAGCCTACTGAGGAAGCGGTGAACGATCTTGCGCTACCTCTCCCGGTGCCACCCACCCCGCTTGTAGGCCGGGAGCGAGAACTGGAAGAGATAAAGACATTACTCGCTCAGTCGGAGGTCAGGCTGCTCACGCTCACGGGGACTGGTGGTGTCGGCAAGACTCGTCTGGCCATCCAAGCGGCCCGGGATGCCGCTGACCTCTTCCCAGACGGGATAGCGTTCGTCGCCCTGGCGCCACTCATGGAGCCTGCTCTCGTGGTTCCGACCATCGCCAGGTCGCTGGGCGTGCGAGAGGCAGAAGGGCAGACTTCTCGAGAGGCGCTACGCGACCACCTAAGAGATAAGCGGCTGCTCTTGGTACTCGATAACGTCGAGCACCTGTTGGAGGCGGCACATGAAGTGTCCGGGCTGATCGAGTCTTGTCCTAACCTGACGGTACTCGCCGCCAGCCGCGCGCCGCTGCGCGTCAGGGCCGAGCATGAATACGCCGTTCCACCACTCGAGCTGCCCACCTCCACCCGGGATGTCAGAGTAGAAGAAGTCCTCGGTTCGCCTTCCGGCAGGCTGCTGGTGGAGCGCGCCCGGGCGGTATCCTCTACCTTTTCCCTCACCAAGGCAAACGCGGCCGCGGTCGCCTCCATCTGCTGGAGACTCGCCGGGATCCCGCTCGCTTTGGAGCTGGCGGCGGCGAAGGCTAAGTTCCTGGATCCCAAGATGCTACTCTCGCGGCTGGACCGTGCCTTGTCGACGAGCGGGGGACGAGACCTGCCGGATCGCCAGAGGACGATGCACGCGACCCTCGACTGGAGCCACGATCTGCTCTCGGAGCCCGAACGGGAGCTGTTCCGGCGCCTGTCAGTGTTCGTTGGGGGCTTCACGCTTGAAGCCGCGGAGGCTGTGGGCACGGTGGGAAGCGTCGGAGTCGAGGACGTGCTCGATCACCTCGGGACATTAGTGGAGCAGTCGCTGGTCGTGGTGCAGCCGCCTAAGGCCGGCGGCGAGACGCGCTACGGGATGCTAGAGCCGGTCAGACAGTACGCTTTAGAGAAGTTGGAAGAAAGCGGGGAGGCCGGGATGGCCGGTCGCAGCCACGCCGCGTACTTTCTCGCGCTGGCCGAGTGGGCGTATCCCGAGGTGTTGGGAGAGCGGCAGGTCGAGTGGCTGGAGCGTCTCGATCAGGAGTACGGCAACCTAAGGGCCGCCATGTCGTGGGCCTTGGATGCTGGCGATGGCGCGACCAGTGTAAGGATGGGTTGGACGCTGTGGTACTTCTGGTGGGCACGTAGCTATCACCGTGAGGGACGCAGATGGATGGAAGAGGTGCTCAAGTGCACTCTTCCTCCGGCCTTGCGGGGCAGGGCGCTTGTCGTCGCCGGCACTTTGGCTTGGGGCCAGGGCGACTACGAACGGTGCGAGGGGTATTCGGAAGAAGGTCTTGAGTTGTCTCGGCAGGTAGGAGACGAGCTAGGAGCGGCCTGGGCCCGGGTGGGCTTGGGGCTGTCGGCGATGAGTGGGTCCGATTACGAGGCGGCCACGTCTCACCTCCAAGAGGCCCTGCGTTCCTTCCGCCAGTTAGACGAAGGCTACGGCGTGGCCCACGTGACCACCTTCTTGGGGATGGTGGCGCTGATGCGCGGTGATGAAGGCCAGGCCATACCGATGTTCGAGGAAGGGCTTGCGGTGGCCCGCCGGATAGGAGATAGGTCTAGCACCTACATCTCGCTCTACAACCTGGCGCAGGCGGCCCTCTCCCGCAACGACTACGACGCGGCCGCACTCCTCTTCGAGGAGGGCGTGACCCTCTCCGAGCAGATGGGGGACCGGGCTAACGTAGCCTACTGCCTGGAGGGACTTGCCGTGGTGTCCAACGCGCGGGGAGACGCGAAGCGCTGTGCACGCCTCATTGGTGCGGCCGAGGGGTTGCACGAAGCCGTAGGAGTGCCCGTCTACGTTTATTACGAGCCCCGCCGTTCACTATACGAGCGCACAGTGGCCGCGGTACGCTCCGAAATGGGTGAGGAGACCTTCGAGGAGGCGCGGGACGAGGGACGGGCGATGACCTTCGAGCAGGCGGTAGCGTATGGCCTTGAAAGGGAAGAAGCCTCGCCCACATAAGCGGTCCTGCAAAAAGCCACTTTTTCAAAGTGGGAGATGCTGGAGTCGAACCAGCGACCCCCTCCTTGTAAGGGAGGTGCGAGGGTGTCGCTCAGTGTCGCCGGTGATCGCAAAACCGCTTATATAAGCCGAATTCGTCCCTTTAACTGGATTGAGGATGTC
>JALZFJ010000179.1 GCA_030867425.1 Actinomycetota bacterium
ACGAGATCGGCAAGAAGCTCAATGCGACTTTGGATCTGGGCGAGATGCTGCAAATAGCTACACAATTCCCCTTGTACCAGCTCAACTTCGAGCGGTGCGTAGTGCTCTTGTACCACCCCGAGGAGAATACCTTCTGTGTTGAAGCGCACGACGGATACTACGACGAGGCGAGCCATGCGAGGGTGACGGGCTTACGCTTCTCGATGGATGATCCTGCGCTCGCTTCAAGCTTGGCTGGTTCGGACCAAATAATCTGTGCAGAAGGGTGCGATCAACGTCCTCTGCTTGCGCTCGGGCAAGCCCTGGAGATGGATGAATATGTAGCGTTCCCACTAGGTAGTGAACCACAGCAGCCGATTGGGCTGCTGATCGCAGGGAACACGCTAGATAGTACGGTGCAGCATACGCGGATACAGGCAGACAGTGAATTCGTAGTCGGCCTCGCGAACCTCGTTTCGCAGGTTGCGACAACGATTCGCATGAGGCGCGAGATTCAGGCCCGTGAACAACGGCTCAAGGAAGAAGCCCATGCTCGCGAACGCATCGAGCAGGAGTTGTTAGTGGCGCGGCGCATCCAGCACGCCCTGCTCCCAAAGGACGTTCCCGCCCTCCACGGCTGGGAGCTTACAAAACACTACCAGCCTGCCCGCGAGGTCGGCGGTGACTTCTATGACTTCCTCCCTCTGGCGGACGGTCGTTTGGGCCTCGTCATCGGCGACGTCTCCGGCAAAGGGGTGCCGGCGGCCGTGCTGATGGCCAGCACGCGAAGTGTACTGCGCGCCGTTGCTCAGCGAGCTTTGATGCCCGGCCAGGTACTGGCAGAGGCCAACGAGGTCCTCTCTGCTGACATCCCGCCCAGCATGTTCGTGACCTGCTTTTACGGTATTCTTGAGCCATCTAGCGGACGCTTCCACTACGCGAACGCTGGCCACAACCTTCCGTATTGGCGCCATGATGATCTGGCGAGCGAAATTAGAGCAACCGGTATGCCCCTGGGCTTATTACCCGGCATGCACTACGAAGAGAAAGAAGCGATCCTTGTGCCAGGAGATACCGTTCTGTTCTATAGCGACGGGCTAGTGGAGGCCCACAATGCTGAAGGTGAGATGTTCGGTGATAGTCGCCTCCAAAGCTTCGTAACCAACCATTCAGTAACCGGAGAGAGTCTCATCACGGAGTTGTTAGTCGAATTAGCCAACTTCACCGGTGCAGAGGAGGAACAAGAGGACCTTATCACTCTTGTGAGACTACAACGTTCGACGATTTAACTACTTACGATGGGGTAACGCTATACACGCCTGGCCGAAGTAAGCCTTCTCACGATAAAGCATACTTCATAGTAGTTGACCCGACGGACGGTAGCCAAAGTGCTCGAAGAAGCCCCACGCGTCGCGGGCAGTGACCGCCGAGAACGCCCTGCCGCTCGTCTTCACCAGGGACTCGCGGGTGCGGACTTCGGCCTCGCGTAACAACCCCGTGAGCTTGGAGAAGGCCACCTCGATGGGGTTGTGGTCTGGCGCGTAGGGTGGCAGGTAGATTTGCCGGGGTGGCTACCCTAGTAGCTCGCCCTACGTGAGTCGCTCCCCGCGCTCGCGTACCGCCAATGCTACGAGTGTGGCCGCGAGAGCCCCGGCCCCGTCGACGATCAAGTCGGTTATCGTGTCTGATAATCCGCCATTTCCTATGCCGGTGCTCCACTCGAAGACCTCCCAGAGCGCGCCGACGGTAAAGCCCAGCGTGAAGACTGAAGTAGCCAGCGAGATCGCCCGCCGCCGGGGAACAGAGCCTGCATAGAACAGGAAGAAGAACGCTAGGCTTACCGAAAACGTCATAAACGTGTGAGTGACCTTGTCGTAGTACGCCGCCGACTCCAAGAATCCGGATGCGTATCCCATAGCGGCTAGCAGCGCCGCCAGTGCGAACACCAAGTCGAACAGAATAGGCCGGCGCTCGTCACGCAGAAGGTAGGCGAATGATAGACCAAAGAAGACGATAACGATGATAGCTTGGGCTACCGCACCTTCCGTCAGCAACCACGCTATAGTAAAGCCCAGCGCGAATTGAAGCGTGAAGACGACCGGAGGGTATAGCGATGAGCGGGTCAATGCCCTTGGGTCCAAAGCATAAGCTTTGCCATAAAACCCCCGCTTATGACTCCGAGAATTCGGGCTAACCGATACCTATGATACCTTACTGCGACGGCCTCTCCTGACGAAGATCTCCAAGACTACAGGCCTCCAAACAGGTGCTCTTCGCCCACGCGGAGGCGCTCTAGACCGGTATCGGCGATGACACGCCGGGGCTCCGGCGGCCACGGATGCAGTCGGGTCGCCCCGGCGCTAAGCGATTGCACGCAGGCGAAGCACGTGCCGCTGGCGTGGCGGTAAGATCGGCCGGAGCCTTCTTCTCGCGCCCAGGATCGAGGCGTGCGTCGGGCAGCGTGGCCTAACCGGCGACGAGTATGGTGGGGGCTACGGGACCGCGTCGCGCGCCGTGGCCCAGGCGCTCTGAGCGTCAGTCCTCGAGGAGGGCCAGGTCGAGTTGGCTAAGACGCTCGGGGTCGGCGAGTATGTCGATCTCGACGATCTTCCCGTGCCTGACCGTGCAGCCCATGACCGAAAACAGCCGGCCGTCCGGGGACCACGAGACGACTCCCGCGGCTCCGTTCACCAGCGCCG
>JALZFJ010000180.1 GCA_030867425.1 Actinomycetota bacterium
CTGGCTCTAGATCACCGAGCTTGCGGGCCCGCCGGCGACGTAGATAGTCTCACCGCTGACGTACGCGGCCTCGTCGGAGACGAGGAAGGCGACAACGTTGGCGACGTCCTCGACGCGGCCGAAGCGCCTCAGGGGGATGTTCTTGGCGAACCGCTCCTTCATGTCCTCCATGGTTATCCCGACGCGCTCGGCAGCTTCCCTGGTCATCTCCGTCTCGATCCAACCCGGCGCCACCGCGTTGACGTTGACGTTGAACCGACCGAGCTCCAGGGCCAAGGTGCGCGCCATAGCCTGCAGACCTGCCTTGGCCGCGGAGTAGTTGACCTGCCCCTTGTTCCCCAAAGCCACGATCGAGCTGGTCATCACGATCTTGCCGTACTCCTGCTCGACCATGTACTTCTGGACGGCCTGGGAGCACAGGAAACTGCCCTTCAGGTGGACGTCTAAAACCTTGTCCCAGTCATCCTCACTCATCTTGAAGAGGAGGTTGTCGCGCAAGAGACCCGCGTTATTGACCAGGATGTCGAGCCGCCCGAAATGGTTGGCGACCTCGTCGAACGCCGCGCCGACCTGCTTGGAGCTCGATACGTCACACGCGACCGCGATCGCCTGCTGCCCAGCATCCTTGACGGCCATCACCGTGTCGTGACCGGCCTCCGCGGAGAGGTCCAGGACGGCGACGTTGGCGCCCTCCTGCGCCAGCTTTATCGCCTCCGCCGCCCCAATGCCCCTCCCGGCACCGGTTACGACCGCTACCCGTCCGTCGAGTCTACCCACGCCGACCACCTCACTTCTCGGATGTGACCGGCATGCATCGACGTGCCGGTACAAACCAGTTTACATTCCTGCACCGGGTCTCAATTATATACAAAACGAACCTATGTGTTCAACGCAGATAAAAACGACGTATGTGTCGGGGGAGAGGCCGGGCCGTCTAGTCTGTGCCGCAAAATGGAGGCCTCCTCCCCAAAGTTGGGGAGGAGGCGCGGGCTTCTTAGGATCTCATGTAGACGCCGCCGTTCACGTCGAGTGTGGCGCCGGTCATGTAATCGTTCTCGATGCAGAAGCGGACGGTCTGGGCAATCTCTTCGGGTTGACCGAAGCGGCCCATCGGGATCCTCTTAAGGATCTTCTCCTGCATCTCCTCGGGTATCGCTCCGACCATGTCCGTCTCGATAAAGCCCGGACAGACAGCGTTGACGGTGATGCCTCTGCCGGCGAGCTCCATGGCGGCCGTCTTGGTGTATCCGAGCAAGCCAGCCTTCGCCGCCGAGTAGTTCGCCTGGCCCATGTTCCCCGCCTCGCCGACGAAGGAGCTCATGTTGACGATCGCGCCCCTCTCCTGCTCCATCATGTGCGGCAGCGCCGCGTGAACCGTGTAGAAGCAACCGTTCAGGTCCAGCTGCACGACCTGGTCCCAACTCTCCACGTCGAGCTTGTCTATCGTGGCGTCGGCGTTGATGCCGGCGTTGTTGATCAGGATGTCTACCCGACCAAACTGCTCTATCGTCTGGTCGATCAGACGCTGCGCGTCGTTAGGGTCAGAGACGTCGGCTTGTATCGCCACCGCCTCACCGCCCCCTCCGATATGGGTGATCTTATCCACAACCTCCTCGGCCGGTCCCTGGCTGCCGGAGTAGTTGACAACGACCTTCGCGCCCACGCGACCCAACTCTTCGCATATCGCGGCACCTATGCCCCGGCTTCCGCCCGTCACAACCGCGACCGCACCTCGCATGTTCAAAACCGCCTCCTTTCGATGAAGCCCTATTCAGAGAAAGAGTTTATTGCCACTCACAACGTGGAGCAAACTATGTGTACGGCGCACTTAAGTCTCTCACCGCCCCTACCTACGCCTGGGCACAAGTAAATCTCGTCCTTCGCTCCTCGCGCCAAATTTTGAGACTAAGACGTTACAATCTAGAGGGCAATCTTGAGGGAAAAGTTGTAAAATCCTTGACAGCTACATATATATGTGTAAACTGCACATAGATAAAGATGGAAGCGGGCGTTATGAGCAAGGAGAAGAAGCGAGGGGTTGAGGTCCGGCCGAGGAATTGGCTGGTACCGGTAATCCTTTTGACGTTGCGGCAGTGGAACTCCTACGGGTACGAGCTCATGGAGCGGGCTGCGGCATTTGGGTTCGAGGCGATTAACCCGGGCACGCTATACCGGACGCTGAGGCAGATGGAGAAGGAAGGCATCGTCGAGTCCACCTGGGAGACGTCCAAGGGAGGACCGGCGCGGCGGATGTACACCATCACCGACGCCGGGGAGGCGTACCTGGACTTTTGGGCCGATGCTCTAGAGCAGTACCGGCGCAACATGGACACCTTCTTCCGCTTGTACACCGGGCGCCCGCTCCGGAACGAGGAAGAAAAAGGAGACGGAGAAAAGTAGCGGCGGCTCTTGTCGGCTCCGATCTATGGTTGGTGCGTGTGGGGCTAGCGGTAACGCGGCCCCGAGAAAGGACAGTAGGGTTGGCGAACAGGGAGAATGCCGACGAGGCAGCAGCGAGGTTTGTGAAGGTTGCGCGGAACTCTTACGAGGCGGTAGTGGACCACATGGCGGCGCTGCAAGACAGGAACATACGCTTCGCGCAGGGCATGATCTATGCCCTGGGCCAGGAGTACCGGCAGCAGGCCGAGGCGAACCGGGTCATGACCCGGGAGATGGTCGAGCGCGCCGAGGAGCAGCGCGATGCCCTTAGGACGGTCGTGGGGTCTCCTTTCGACGCTTACGTGGATCTCCTCTATGCGCCCCTCTCTTACTACAAGAAAGGCCTCGAACGAGCAGGCATGCTCGTCAGGTAAGAGGGGCACTTACTTACAAAGGAACGCTCGTTGCGCAAGCGCTGAACCCTTCACTTGTGCTTGGGGCTTGTGGTGTAAAGGGTAGTAAGACTTGGCTTCAAAAGCCGAGAAAGGAGTATAAGAGACATGGATCAGCAGCAGCAACAGCAGGTCAACGAGGCGGCCGAGAAGTTCGCCGACGCGGTAAGAGATTCGTACCGGGTGGTCACGGATCGCGCCGTCTCGGCCCAGCAGCTCAACGCCGAGCTGACGCAGAACTTCTTCAACAGCGTGATCAACAACCTCCGCGCCCAGGCCGAGAGCAACCGGGCCATGACCCAGGAGCTGGCCGACCAGCAGGAGCGCCAGCGGGAGGCCACGCAGGCCCTCACCCAGGAGAGCGTGGGTGCCTACATGGACTTCATAAACTCCATGTTCTCCTACTATCAGGGGGCCGTGGACCAAGCCCAACAGGAAGCTGGCAGCCGGAGGCGGCAGGGCAGCTAGACACGGATAAGAGCGTTCCATTTGGGCCGGGTCTTAAGATCCGGCCTTTTTCGTGCCCTGGCCCGTCCGGGTCCGAAAAAGGGTATATTGGAGCCCTGACGAGCAGGAGAGGCCGCGAGGGGTAGGCTAGATAGAGGAGGAACCTGGTGGCGAACGAGCCGCAGAACCCCGCGGAGGCGGGTTTGAGGGCCATGCAAGACGCGGTGGGCGGGGCGGTGGCCGCCCAGCAGCGGAGCGTGGGCCTAGCGCAAGACTGGGCGCAGAACGTGATCGAGACGTACAGGAGCCAAGCCGAGAGCTATAGGGCGTTGACGGACGCCATGACGTCGTCTATGGAGGCCCTGGAGCGGACGCTCAAGAGCCAGGAAGAGACCAACCGCGCCCTCAAAGAGAGCCTCGATTCGTACCGGAATGTCGTCGAGAGCGCGAGCGAGACCCAGGAGCGGAACTTGGAGCTCGCCCAGAACTTCTTCGACAAGGTCGTCGAGACCTTGCGCGACCAGCTCGAGAGAAGCAGGTCTCTGCTGTTAGAGCCCGCCACCAGGCAGCAGGAACTCTTCCAGAACCTGACCCAGGAGTGGATCGACGCCTACGTGCGGCTCCTCAACGCCCCGCTTGAGTTCTACCGGGCGAGCACCGAGAGGACCGAAAGGGAGGGCGGCGAAAGGTAGCGCGATGGGATTTGTACTATCCGGCATTTTGGTAAGATAGACGTGAGTGGAAACCCATCAGAGGAGGAGCATGAGCTTCGTTAACGGCAACGGCACGGAGATAGTGATCTCTGCACCCTTGAGGACGGCCATCGGGACCTTCGGCGGGTCGCTCAAGGACATACCCGCCGTCGACCTTGGCAGCACGGTGGCCAAAGAGGTTCTTAACAGGGCCGGTATTGAGGGCGAGCAGGTGGACCAGGTTATAGTCGGCAACATCCTTATGGCCGGCCAGGGTATGAACCCGGCGCGCCAGGTCGGGATAAACGCCGGGGTCCCGAAGGAGGCCCCCGGCATGACAATAAACAGGATGTGTGCCTCGGGGCTGCAGGCGATCGTCTCGGCGGCCCAGGAGATAGCCCTCGGGGAGGCAGACGTCATCCTCGCCGGCGGTATCGAGAACATGGACCAGGCACCGTTCCTCATGCCCAAGGGCCGTTACGGCTACCGGATGGGGTTGCCGGACGCCAAGATCCTGGACCACATGGTCTATGACGGGCTGTGGGACAAGTTCAACGACTACCATATGGGCGTCACGGCGGAGAACGTCGCCGAGCAATACGACTTAACCCGCGACGAGTGCGACGAGTACGCTGCGCGCAGCCACCAGTACGCCCAGAAGGCCACGGAGGAAGGTTGGTTCGCCGACCAGATCGTCCCCATAGAGGTCAAGCAGAAGAAAGAGACCGTCGAGTTCACGACCGACGAGCACATCCGCTTCGACGCAACCAAGGAAGGCCTCCAGAAGCTCAAGCCGTTCTTCAAGGAGGACGGCGTGATCACGCCCGCCAGCGCCAGCGGCGTCAACGACGGTGCCTCGCTGATGATCGTCACCAGTGCTAGCAAGGCCGAGGAACTGGGCCTCCCAGTGTCTGGCAAGCTCGTCTCGGCCGCCGTGGCCGGGGTGGACCCGTCGGTGATGGGCCTTGGACCGGTACCGGCGACGCACATGGCTTTGAAGAAGGCAGGGCTCTCAATAGACGACATGGACGTCGTCGAAGAGAACGAAGCGTTCGCCTCGGTCGCCCTGGCCGTGCAAAGGGAACTCCAGATACCGGACGAGAAGCTCAACCCGATAGGTGGTGCGATCTCCATGGGCCACCCGATAGGGGCCACCGGGGCTGTGCTGACCACCAAGATCCTGCACGAGCTCGAGCGCATCGACGGCCGCTACGGCCTCGTCACCCTCTGCGTCGGCGGGGGCATGGGTATCGCCGGCATCTACGAGCGCGTCTCGTAAGAGCGCGGATCGCCCGACCCGTGAGGGCCTGGGGAAGAAGGGGGTGGCCAAAAGCCACCCCCTTCTCGTTCGATAGGGGTATTGCGAACTCGCTAGTCTTTCTCTGGCGCTTCTTCGGGGAAGAGGTTTATGGAGAAGTGCCTAACGCCGTCTTCCCATTGCTCGCGCTCGGGGAGATCCAGGTCGCGCAATAGCCTAATCATGCCGCGGTTCTCGGGCAGGACCAAGGCCTCGAAGTCTTTGACGTCCCTCTCACGGGCTGCCTCGATGAGGGCCCAGGTGAGGGAGAGGCCCAGCCCACGACCCTGGAAACGGTCCTCGACAAGAGCCGCGTACTCGGCCCGGTCCGTACTATCCTCCCGCTCGTAGCGGACGACGGCCACGATCTCGTCGTCCTCGGGGTTCAGGGCGACTAGAGCGTACCGGTTCGTGCCATCCACCTCGGCGAAGTGGCGGGCCTTCTCGTCGGAGAGTTCCTTCATCGAACCAAAGAAACGCAACTGTATGGAACGCTCGCTCGACCTGTCCACGAGCCGCTGCAGCGCTGGAGCGTCCTCGGACCGGATCTCACGCACCAAAACGCACGCGCCGTCGGCCAGGATCAGTTCCCGGTGCCCTTCCTGTTCACCGTTGCTTTCCCGCACATCGTCCTCCCCAGGATTCGAAGACCCTATGCTGCTTCTATATGCTAACTGCACATAGCAAATCTTACCCTGGATCGTGACTGGACGCAAGGTTTTTGGGATTCTTGTATCAAGAGTCACGTCCGCGGGTTGTACGAGCTACTGTTGTTCTTCGCTGTGGGGAGGGGTTTTCTGGGGCTTGGGCACCTGGGATTTGACTAGTTCGAGGAACTGTTTTTGGGAGATCTCGAGGTACTCGGCGAACTGCTCCGGGCCCATGAGCCCGGTCATCGCGCTATGGAGCGCGTCCCGGGTGGACTGCAAGAGGTCGAGGGCGCGGCGGTGGTCTTCTTCCAGGGAGCCGGTCCAGGCGGTCTCGGCTTCCTGGGTGGCCTCCTCGAACGTCTTGCCTTCGAGGACGAGGGCGGCGAGCTCGGCTGCCCTGTAGGTTGGGGTCGTGAGGCGGCGTTCGGGTGAGACGAGCCCCGCTGTCGTGTTCAAGCTGATGACGTACCGCAGGAGGCTGGCTATCCTTCTCGCCTCTTCGTTCGTTACGTGAAGCTCCGCGCGCTCAGTGCCGGTTCCCCTCTGTTCCACTAGCTCCCTCTCTCCTTTAAACGGGCGTGTAATTGATTTTAGACGTTTCGGATGCTCGCTTCTATGGGGTCGGCAAGTGACGAGCCATTGGTGGGTCTTGCTTACTTGGATCTCTGTTCGGCCCTTTCGGCGCGGCCCTCCTTCTCCGGCTCGGGGTTCTTTGGGGGGTGGGAGGCGAAGGCCCTGTGTCCGGTTATAGCCTGGCCGACTATCAGGGTGTTCACGTCGTTGGTGCCCTCGTAGGAGTAGACACCTTCGAGGTCGGCCATGTGCTCCATCACGCGGTAGTCGAGCAGGATGCCGTTGCCGCCCAAAACGTCACGTGCTGTGGCGGCTACTTGGCGGGCCTTCGCGACGTTGTTCATTTTGAACATCGAGACGGTCGCCGGGTCAAGGTCGCCCGAGTCCTTGAGGCGGCCCATATGGATCGAGAGGAGCTGTGATAGCGAGATCTCGTTGATCATCCCGACTAGCTTCGCTTGCACGAGCTGAAAGGAGGCTATCGGCTGGCCGAACTGCTCGCGCTCTTCGGCGTAGCTTAGCGCCGTCTCGTAGCAGTCCATCGCCTGACCCAAGCCGTCCCAGCCGACCCCATAGCGCGAGTGCGTGAGCACCGATAGGGTGGAGCCTAACCCGTTCGCCTCCGGCAGGCGGGCACTGCTGGGGACGTGGCAGTCTTCGAGCGTGATGTGCGTCTGCCAGACGGCTCTTTGGGAACCTTTGCGCGGCAAAACCTCGGCACGGTAACCGGGGTTGTCGCCCTCGACGAGGAAGCAGGAGATCTTGCCGTCTTCGAGGCGGGCCCAGATCACCGCGACGTCCGCGAAGGAGGCGTTGCCGATCCACTTCTTCTCCCCGTTCAAGACGTAGCCGCCGTCCTTCTGGACCGCGATCGTCTTCAGAGAACCGGGGTCGCTCCCGGCGTCGGGCTCGGTGAGGCCGAAGCAGCCTATCTTCTCGCACCGGGCCATCGGTGGCAACCACGCTTGTTTTTGCTCCTCCGAGCCGAGGTTGTGGATCGCTGCCATCGCGAGGCCGCTCTGGACGTGCAAAAAAGTTGCCAGAGATCCCGAACCCCGGGCCAGCTCCGCTATCGCCAGGCCGTATGCCACGTTGTTCCACCCAGCGCAGCCGTACTCCTTCCCGAAGGTGCCGCCCACGATGCCGAGTTTGCCCAGGGCGGGCAAGAGCTCGAACGGGAACATGGCCCTGTCCCAGTACTCGGCCGCCTTCGGGATGACCTCGCGATCGACGCAAGAGCGGACATTGTCCCGAACCGCCTTCTCTTCCTCGGAGAGGAGGCTGCCAACGTTGACGAAATCGACCGGCCGTGTTCCCCGTCGGGTTTCTTCGGGCGAGATGGTCATGCTGCCCCTTTCGTTCTCGAAATCGCCGTGCGACAAACATAGGGTTTGGTAGCGCTGGTGTCAAGCCGCCCGACCCAGACGGTTAAATACCTCGAAAACGGGTACAGTGTGAGGCACAACACAAAAGTTCTTGAGACGAAAAAGGGGGAATGAGCTATGACGGATTCTGGAGGAGACAGCGGAAGAATGATGCGTGCTCCTATGGAGGGTTCTGTGATGTTCTACGAGCCTTTCTTCAAGATGTGGTCTGAGTGGCTCAAGAGCAACATGGGCCACATGTCAGCGACACCGGGCGCGAGCGTCCCCTGGCTTACGAAGCCCGGCATCTCAACCGGGGAGGAGGCGGAGCCGCTGCCAAGAGGGGCAATAGCCAACGACCCGCTGCTGTCGGCCATGGACAAGGTAATGGACGCCAACCCCTTGCGCGACATAATGCCACTCGACTGGCTGGAGATCACCCGGGCGCTGCAGACCCTCTGGATGCGCGAGATGTCCGACCCTGCACGGGCGATGCAGGTGGCGACAGATTACAACCGTCGTCTCTTCGAGAAGTCGATGGATGTATGGAGCGATGCCATGGCTCGCTTTTGGGGCATGCCCCGGCAGGAGGAGAAAGAAGAGGAGGGGACGTCCGACCCGCGTTTCTCCGCGTCGGAGTGGGATCTCAACCCCTTCTACGCGATGCTCAAGGAGACGTACTCCCTCGCCACGGAGTATCTCCTCAACGAGGCCCAAGCGACCGCTGACGGCAAGGAGGACACCGAGGAGCAGAAGCGCCTCAGGTTTCACCTCCAGCAGTTCGTGGAGGCGATGGCCCCCGTCAACTTCCTCCTTACCAACCCCGAAGTGCTCAGGCGCGCGTTCGAGACGGGGGGGACGAGCCTCGCCGAAGGCGCCCGCAACCTCATCTCGGATATAGAGGACGGGAGCCTCACTCAGGTCGACGCCGAGGCCTTCGAGGTGGGCGAGAACCTCGCGACGACGCCAGGCAAGGTGGTCTACCGCAACAGGCTAATGGAGCTCATCCAATACGAGCCGCAGACCGAGCAGGTCTACGAGGTGCCTATACTCTTTATCCCACCCTGGATCAACAAGTACTACATCGTCGACCTGCGGCCCGAGAACAGCTTCATCAGGTACCTCGTGGAGCAGGGCTTCCAGGTGTTCATGATCAGCTGGAGGAATCCCGACGAATCGATGGCGGATATCAAGTTCGAGGACTACATGACCCTGGGACCCCTAGCGGCTGCGGATGTGGCGCGCCAGATCACAGGCACCGACAAGGTAAACCCTGTTGGCTATTGTATCGGGGGCACGCTGCTGGGGATAACTTTAGCCTACCTCGCAGCCGACGAAGGCGACGAAAAGAGAGGAATCTTCGGATCTCCTACATTTCTAACCGCAATGCTGGACTTCTCCGACGTTGGGGACCAGGCGGTCTTTGTAGACGAGCCCCGGGTAGAGTTTATGGAGCTGACGATGAAGGAGCTGGGCTACCTGCCTGGCCAGCAGCTGTCAAACATGTTTAACCTCTTGCAGCCGTCCCAGTTAATCTGGTCGAACGTGGTCACCAACTACCTCATGGGCCAGAAGCCGCCCGCCTTCGACATGCTCTACTGGAACAGCGACAGCACGAGCTTACCCCGCGACGCCCACATATGGTATCTCAGGAACACCTACGTCGAGAACAACCTCGTAGAGCCGGGCAAGGTGGAGTTCGGCGGCCGCCCCATAGATCTCGGCAAGATCTCAGGGGACACCTACGCCGTGGGCACCCAGAAGGACCACATCGCGCCCTGGA
>JALZFJ010000216.1 GCA_030867425.1 Actinomycetota bacterium
GCCATAACCGGCGACGAGGCCAAGAAGGAAGAAGGTCGGGCGCAGCAGAGAAAGGCTAACGCCGAGGAGGAGGCCAGGCAGAAGGAGAAGACCAGGCAGGCGAAACAGGACGCTAGGCAGGCGGAGAGGAAGCGCGACCAGCAAGAGCAGAAGGACAAGGGCCTGTTGGGCGGCGTCACGGACGTCACGGACACTTTAACTGGAGGTGATCGGGGCTCCAGGTCCTGAGAGCGAGGACGTTACGTAAAAGAGCCGGGTCGGAGGCACATCTCGGGTACTTGCTGGAGATGCACCCCACGCCCGGCTCTTCTTTTTCAGCTACATTAACATTACTGCGGAGGAGTTGAAAAGCTATGAGCAGACGAAGGAGACCCTCCCGGAGGGGACCCCGCAGCAGAAGAAGGGGTGTGGGCCGCGGACGCGGCAGGCGTAGGATCATCATAACCTCGGTGGCCCCCACCGGGCAGGTTACTAGTTCCAGCCCCACCATCAGGGCCATCGTGGAGGACCGTGACGGCTACCTCCTGTCCAAGCACGACATAGACGTGTACCTTGACGGCGAGTTGAAGAGGTTCGGCTATAGGCGGGCCACCGGCAGCCTGTCGTGTCCCACCAGTAACCTTTCCTCCGGCACTCACACGGTCGAGATAGAGGCAACCGTCGAGACCGACGATGGGGTCAGGACGGGCGGGAAGAAATGGACCTTCGTAAAGAAATAAGGGGCAGGTAAGGTAGGCTCGTTTGGGCAGGTAGCCCAGCACAGGCACAGGGCACTGCGCGACAGGCAGCAAGTCAGGCACAAGAAGCTGCCGGAGGTGGACAAGAAGAGCCGGACATAGAGGCGTGTTCAGGAGGCATTTAGGGATGCAGTCTTTACACCCAGCTCTTCCGTTCTTGGGCACTGGGGCCGGAGGGGACTAGCCGACCCATACGAGAGGAGTCAGATGGTTGACAACGTGAAAAGCGAGAAAGCCAGCTCGGATGAGCTCAAGAGACGGCTCATCAAGGCGGCTCGAATGTACGCAATGTGCCAGAAGGCCGGGGTTGCCGAGCCTTTGGACGTCACGGCGCTGGCGGTCGCCGCGTTCGAAGACATGCCACTCAAGCACGCCATCGTGTTCATACGGTCGAACGAGCAGAACGTGAAGGATCTGTCCTGGGCCTTCAGCAACTCGCGTTCGGCGCAAGAGTTCGAGCAGAGGGTCAAGGAGATAAAGTCGCTCCCGAGAGAGTAGGGTAGCGTAAGGGAGTGACTAGTGGGAGGGACAGCAATAGAAGTTGCTATACCTCACTGCGAAGAGCGGTCGATAACCCGTCGGGGGGAGGCGAAGGATGGGTTCCATTGCCGAAGAGAACAAGGCCCCGGTCCCCTGGTGGCTCGATGAGGTGCTCACTCGGGGAGACCTTCGACGGGTAGACAAGCCTTTCGCTCCCAACTTCCTCCTTCACGATCCCGGCGTTCCTCAAGAGGTAAATGGGCGCTAGGGCCTCAAACGGTACATGGCGACGTACCGTACTGCTTACTCCAATGTCTGCTTCGCCGCCGAGGACCAGATGGCGGAAAGGAAAACAGTAGTGACCCGCTGAATAGCTCGTGACACCCACCGGGAGGAGCTTTTGGGGATTCCTCCCACCGGCTCTCGGGCAACGATAACCGACATCGAATTAGACCGAATCGTCATCGGCAGGATCGACGAAGCGGGGAGCAGCTACCACGAACGGAAAAACGACGCTGTGATTGGTGTTCGCCGAATGCGAACGTCTTAGTTAGCGCCTCGGACGAGCCTCGCCCCGAGCGTATTGAACTCCTCGTCCGTAACCCACTCGAAAGTGTTCCCCAGCTCGTCGTTGGCCAGGTTTAGGAATCTCCCCTCTTCGTCCAGGTATTCTGCCTCCACGGGTAGGTCGGTGACGTCGCCCACTTCCTTCTCGTCAGTGATTTCCCCGTCCTCGTTGTAGGTAGTCTCGACGATGCGACCAGAGTCTTCAACGCTGCGCCGCGTTGTCCAGCCTACCTCCTCGGCCTGATCCGCGGGCTGTCCGCTTAGCCTCTTGACCAGTTCGCTCTCTCTTCCCCTCTCTCTCGCATCCTCAATGGCGATCCGAAGCGCTATTTCGGCGATCTC
>JALZFJ010000217.1 GCA_030867425.1 Actinomycetota bacterium
ACCACTCGCCGAGGTCCTCGATCAAACGAAAGCCTTCGCTCTCGTGGGTGAGCTGGCCCTCGTGGATGAGGAGCCCCACGTCCGCTTCCCCGCGTGCCACGCACCCCATGATCTCGTCGAACGGCACTACGACGTGCTTCACCTCGGGCTCGTAGAGCTTCAAGGCAAGGAACGCCGTCGTCCATTCCCCTGGAACCGCGACCGTCTTCCCTTTGAGGTCCTCGCGGCCCATCGCCTCCTTCGCCACGAGCCGCGGCCCGTACCTGTCCCCCATCGAGGATCCGCTGGAGAGCAGCGCATACTTGTCCGCAATGTACGCGTAGGCGTGGATGGAGACGGCCGACACCTCGAGATCCCCCGTCAGCGCCCGTTGGTTCAGGCTCTCGATGTCCGAGAGCTCGTGCACGAAACGCAAAGGCCCCGTGTCTAGCTTGTCGTTCGTGAGGGCATAGAACATAAACGCGTCGTCGGAGTCCGGGCTGTGGGCGACCCGGATGGTGCGTGTGGGGACATCTTGCACGCGCTCGGTCATAGCAGCATCACCATTCCTTCGTGTTTCGACGCGCCAAAGATACCTCAGGGGTCTGTACTCGTCTGTGAAAGCGCCGGGAGTGCTGCTAGAGTAGACTTCATGCCCGATCTATTTTGCACAGCGAGGCGCATTGGGGACTACGAGAGCCGTACGGAAGAGTACGAGCTCACCTTCGCCGTCGCAGATGCGCCGCCGGAAACGTTGCAGATAATGTACCAGGCCGCCCGAGCCTACGAGATCAACGCCGCCCTCGACCAGTGCGTCGAGTCCGCTCGCGCCGCCATCGCCGAGGCAGACCCGAGCCTTGCCGACGAGCCCACCGAAGAAGCTCTCTTCCAGCTCTCCTGGAAGACGCTGCAATCCGCCAAGTACGAAGAAGGCGAGCCCCGTACCGGTATGCTCAAGATCTAAGCTCGGCCCCTGGTTCTCGGCGCCTCCAACAGCTCTTCCAGTGTGACCCGCCCCTCGTAGAGCGCGCTGCCTACGACCGCACCAACGACGCCACGAGTCTCCGAAAGGGCGGCTAGGTCTTCGGTTCCCCGCACGCCGCCGCTGGCGATAGTAGGCAGTATCTTTGCTACAGGGGCGGTCCCGGCCAGAGAGGCCCCGGCATCCGTGCCATCGCGGGCTACGTCGGTGTAGAGGACGGAAGAGACACTATCCTCGGCGAGCTCCCGGACCAAATCTAAGAGGTCGCGGCCGCTCTCTTCCTGCCAAGCGTGGGTCGCCACGATGCCGCCGCGGGAGTCCACGGCCACGACGAGGGCGTCGCCTGCCTCTTCCACTGCCCGCAAGCGCAGCTCGCGATCGAGGACCGCCGCAGTGCCCATGACTACGCGGGTAGCCCCGGCTTCTCGCACGGCCCGCAAGTCTTCCAACGTGCGGATGCCGCCACCGATCTGCAAGGGCACGCCGACGGAGCCGGAGATTTTGCGAGCGATGTCGATCTGGACGGGACGGCCCTCCTTCGCGCCGTCAAGGTCCACGACGTGGATGGCGCGGGCGCCCCGGCGCTCCCACTCAATGGCGCGGCGCACGGGGTCCGCATCGTACTCCTTCTGGCGTCCGAAATCTCCTTGTACGAGGCGGACGCACCGGCCCCCGCGGATGTCTATCGCCGGGTAGACGGTGAAGCTCAAAGGCCGCGTGCCCAAGAGAGGAAGTTCTCGTAGAGCTTCAATCCCGCGCGGCTGCTCTTCTCAGGGTGGAACTGTACCGCCGCCAGGTTCTCCCTACCGGCCGCTGCGCAGAACCGACCACCGTAGTCGCTCTCCCCGAGGAGGTCCGAGTCTTCTTCGGGCTCCGGGTGATAGGAGTGGACGAAGTAAAAGTCCTCTCCGCTTAAGCCCTCGAGGATCGGGTGCTCTCGCACGACGTCCAGCTCGTTCCAGCCCATATGCGGCACCTTGAGCCCACCCACATCGAATCTGACCACCTTCCCGGGCAGTATCCCCAGGCCTTCGACGCCCGGGGACTCCTCTGATGCCTCAAAGAAGACCTGGAGTGCTATGCACACACCCAAGAAAGGCTTGCCGGCGCGATAAGTCTCCAGGCAAGCCTCGTCCATCCCCCTCTCTTTAAGCTTCCTTACACAATCCCCGAAAGCCCCCACCCCCGGCAGGACCACCGCATCCGCGGTCAGGACCTCCTCTGGGTCTGACGTGAGGTACACCCGCGCCCCTACCTTCTCCAGGGCGCGCGTTACCGAGAGCGTGTTCCCGGCATCATAGTCCACGACGGCGACGTTCAATCTACGACCCCCTTCGTCGAGGCGCCGCCACTGCTCCTTCGGGTTACCCCGGCGCGGAGGGCTAACGCCAAGGCCTTTACGCCGGACTCGACCTTGTGGTGGGCGTTCTCGCCGTATTGGCAGGTCAAGTGGAGGGTGAAGCGTCCATACTGGGTAAAGGCGCGCAAAAACTCAGGGAAGAGCTCGACGTCGAAGGCCCCGATCTTCTCGGGCATCGGCCCCAGATTGCAGGTCAGGTGACTACGTCCACCGAGATCCACCACAGCGGTCGAGAGAGCCTCGATGAGCGGCGCGCTCGCGTCGGCGAAGCGGACGAGGTCTGTGCGATCCCCCAAAGCCTCGTCGA
>JALZFJ010000281.1 GCA_030867425.1 Actinomycetota bacterium
TGACCTTCGGCTACGACACCGCCGTCGCCATCGCGACCGAGGCCATAGACCGCGTGAGGACCACCGCCAGGAGCCACGAGCGGGTCATGGTCGTCGAGATCATGGGCCGGCACGCGGGTTGGATCACGTGGGGCGCAGGCGTCGCTGGCGCCGCGAACGTCACCCTCATCCCGGAGGTCGAGCCGGACATGGAGCAGATAGCGGACCTCTTCGAGAAGCGTGCCGAGCGCGGCGAAAAATGGGGCGTTATCGCCGTGAGCGAAGGCGTGGCCTTGAGCGAGGAGTACATCACCCAGAGCGCCGAGACGGACGAGTTCGGGCACGTGCAGCTCGGCGGCATCGGTGAGACCTTGGCCGGAGAGATCAAGGAGAGGACCGGCATAGACACCCGCCACGTCGTCCTGGGTCACCTCCAGCGCGGCGGCACCCCAACGGCCTTCGACCGCATCCTCGCGACTCGCTACGGCCTTAGGGCCGCCGAGGCCGTGAAGAACGGCGAGTGGGGCAAGATGGCCGCCTTGCGGGGCAACGAGGTCACGACCGTCCCGCTGGCCGAGGCAACCGAAGAGACCAGGACCGTGCCCGCCGACTTCTACGAGGCCGCAGCGACCTTCTTCGGTTGAGAAGTTATCAGCTTTCAGCTGTCAGCTTCTCACCGATGAGCAGAGGCCAGCGGCGCGGGACGTACCGAACCCACCGTACCATCGCGTCCGCCGGTTTTCGCCCCTCGCGGCTTTGCTGACCGCTAATTGCTGACGGCCAAATCGCCCTCGTCGAGGTGCGTTCCTATCCTCCGGTAGCGCTCGTAGCGGCCCTTGGCGAGCAGCTCTGGCCCAACCTTCGAGAGCCTGTCTAGGGCGCCTTCGATGGCGCGGGAGACGGCCTCCAAGGTTGTCTCGGGCTCGTTGTGCGCGCCGCCCAGAGGTTCGGGTAGGACCTCGTCTATAACCCCATGGGCCAAAAGGTCTTTGGCGGTTAGCTTCATCGCCTCGGCGGCTTCGGCGGCCCGCTCGCTGTCGCGGAAGATGATCGAGGCACAGGCCTCTGGCGCTATCACCGAGAGGTAGGAGTTCTCGAGCATAGCCACGTGGTCGGCGACGCACATCGCCAGAGCTCCCCCGGACCCGCCCTCACCGACGACCACCGCCACGACCGGCACCGGAACGCGCGCGAGCGTCATGAGATCGGCGGAGATCGCCCACGCCTGCCCGTGCTCCTCGGCCTCACGGCCGGGGAAGGCCCCCGGCGTGTCCACGAGCGCGACGATCGGCAACCCCAGCCTCTCCGCCAGAGAGTAGAGCCTGCCTGCCTTGCGGTAGCCCTCCGGGTGCGCCATGCCGAAGTTGCTTTTAACGCGACTCTTCACGTCCTCGCCCTTGTCGTGACCCAAGAGGATTACCGAGTGTGATCCTATCTTCGCCAGGCCCCCGCGCACCGCAGGATCGTCAGCATCGAGGCGATCGCCGGAGAGCTCGTAGAAGTCGTCAGTTAAAGAGTCGCGGTAGGAGCGAAAACTTGGGCGGTCCGAGTGGCGGGCGACCTGCACGCGCTGGTAGGGACTCAGGTTCGAGTAGATGCGCTTCTTGGCGGTGTCTAGGGCCTCTTCGAGGCGTGTGATCTCCCCTTGCAGCCCCCGGTTAGAGCCCGCGAGCCGGTGCAGCTCGGAGATACGCTCCTCGAGGTCCCTGATCGGCTTCTCGAACTCCAGGATCACGCGAGGAACCCTAAGAACCGCTTTAGGTCGTCCTTCAGGTCCAAACGGTGCACGATGCGGTCCACGAGACCGTGTTCCTTTTGGAACTCCGCCGTCTGGAAGCCCTCAGGCAACCTCTCCTTCGTCGTGCTCTCGATAACCCTTCTCCCCGCGAAGCCGATCCTCGCCTTCGGCTCGGCTATGACGACATCCGCGGCGGTCGCGAAGGAGGCCGTTACCCCCCCGAAAGTCGGGTCAGTCAAGACGGAGATGTACGGGCACGGGCCGGTAACGAAGCGCGAGAGGGCCACGCTCGTCTTCGCCATCTGCATGAGCGAGTAGATACCCTCGTACATCCGCGCTCCCCCCGAGGCAGAGACAATCACGAGCGGCAACC
>JALZFJ010000326.1 GCA_030867425.1 Actinomycetota bacterium
GCCTTTAAGCTACTAGCTGGCGGTCTCTAAGGTTGTATTGATGATGTACCCGCTATAGCACGAGCTAAACATCTCCTTTTGGTATTAGCCACGTTCGCTAAAGAGAGCTTGTGCCTATACAGAGTAAGGTTGCACCATAGCCTTAGAGCTTGCCCCCTACCGCATAACCGTCAACAACATCGCCCCCGTCGCCGTTGAGACACCGATGGATGCCCTCTCAAAGAGCACCCCGACCAGATGGAGGAACTGCTCTCAGAGATACCGCTCGGTCGAATGGCCAAGCCAGAAGAGGTAGCGGCTTTGGCCCTGTACCTCGCCTCTGATGCCTCCGCCTACGTGACCGGGAGCACCTTTTTCATAGACGGGAACATGATCCGGCACGCAGGGAGCCTGTGAGATTTTTCCGCAACAGGAATAATAGAAGCGGATTGCTTTTTGGATACTTCGCCGAGAAGGAGAACCATGAGGAGTAAATTTGTAGCGGCGGCGCTGGCTGGCGGTACGGCTATAGGAGCCTACAATCTTTATTCCCGTGCTCAGAGGCCGAAGCCCTTAAGGAGTAGTTATTCAGAGGCCCCGAAAAAAGTGCTCGTCGTGGGTGCGGGGTTCGGAGGCTTAGCTGCCTTAGAGGGGCTCGTGCGGGCTCTAGATGGGAGCGGAGAAGTGGGTGTGGCCCTGATCGACCGAGTGAACTATACGACATTCTGGCCCATGGTCCCCTCGGCTATCAGCGCCGACGTGGAGGTGCGCCATATGGCCCACTCCGTCCGACGCATCACCAGACCTTTAGGAGTTGAGTTCTTCCAGGCGGAGGTTAGAGGGGTAGATTTCGAAGCTCGGAAGATACACTCCGATATAGGAGCTTTCTCCTATGATCACCTTATCTTGGCCCCTGGCAGCCGAACAGCCTTTTTCGGGGCCTCCGGAGCTCAGGAGCATGCCATAGACCTCAAGGGGTTGCCAGATGCTTTGCGGGTGCGCAACACCATAATAGGCCGCTTTGAGGAGGCCGAGCGGCTGAAAGGCGAGTTCGACGACGGCCAGCTTACCTTCGTCTTCGTCGGCGGAGGACCAACCGGGGTTGAGGGCATAGCCGAGGCCCACGACCTCATCTTCGGCGTGCTAAAGGAAGATTACCCGAGTGTAGACTTCGAGCGTGTGCGGCTCGTCCTCATAAACTCCGGGGAGCACATCCTCGAGGGAATCGATCCCTCCCTGGCAAACGCCGGCATCCGGCAGCTTGCATCTCGAGACGTAGAGATTATTAATAATGCTAAGGCGCAGGAAGTTAGGCCGAATGCCGTGGTGCTCTCCGGCGGGCGTATCATCACAGCGCGCACCACCGTTTGGGCAGCTGGCATCGAGCCGCCTCCTTTCGTAAAGGAGCTAGACGTACCGAAAGACTCCCGCGGACACATCTTCGTGGACGAGTATTTGCGCGTCGAGGAGCGCCCTGCGGTATACGCTGTGGGCGACTGCATAAACCTGGAAGTGGGGGGTGAACGAGTCCCGGCCCTGGCTCAAGCCGCCGAACAGGAGGGAAAGATCGCAGCTCTCAACCTGGTAGCAGAGCTCCGAGGCAACGGCCTCACCTCGTTTCGCTATCGTCCTTTAGGTCAGCTCGTTGACCTGGGCTCCGAAGGGGCCTTGGTCGACATCATGGGAGTGAGCTTCAGCGGTTTTTTGGGTGCTCTCGTGTGGAAGGGGGTGTACTTATACGAGTTGGGCTACAACCTAAACCGGGCGCAGGTGCTCTTTGACTGGACCATCGACCTTTTCGGTCGTCCTGACACCTCGAAGGTTTTCGAAATGGATTCTGAGTAAAGGTCCTAAGAGCATCATTCTGTTTGGCCCTAATTGTCGGCGCCGATCCACTAGCGCCGACGAAAACCTCTGCAAAATATTTAGGCTTAGGTCCTCCTCATCCTCCTAAAAATGGGCAACTTACTGGTGCCTCCACAGGCGGGATAATGCGGTCAACTTCTACGACAACCTCGCGCCCTTTTTCTCCTCGATAGGGTGCCGACCGTGAAAAACTCCCAGTCACGCCTCCTGGACCTAGCGGATTACCAGACCCTCTAGGTTCATCAGCCCCACGCAAATGGATGCCGATCTGCCCTCCAGGTTCGAAGCCTGATCCTGTATAAGAAATTACATACTGTGAGGGATCATATGGATCAATAGCACAAGAAGCGGTAAGAGATGGCTGGGTGGGGCCGCCCAGTTTTGGCTCTTCAGCTCTCATAAGCCCTGCCTCCTCTTTCCTTTTCGCAACCCCCACTTGGTTCTCTTACTTCAACCACGACCCAAAGTAGCATGAATGTCAATAGGAGCGAATGGTTTTGCGCTTATTAGAGAGCTAGGGAGGCTGCCGTTGCCTCTATTCACCTAATTGCCGACAAGATGTGTTATCGGAACCCTCCCGGGAAGAGAGGCTTCCCGGGAACCCGCATAGCCCCGGTCCAATGCTATCTCTTTCAACTTAGCATAAGGCTTACAATGCAAAATGGGAGAAGGGCAAACATCCTCTTCCCAGCTCAGGTCTGACCGTTAAGTCCCGTCCCCTCTCTTCTTCTGGGCGACATAGAGCTATGTGATTTGCTTTAGGGTAGCGAGTCTTGTCGTAATAGCCGCTACGCGGATTACGTGGGCATCTCTTAGAGCTAGAAGCTCGTCGAGCTCCACCTCGATAGCGGCTAAGGAGTTCTGGGCCAGCGGCAGCTTGTGCTCAAGCTCTTCGAGGCTCATGGCGCTAAGCTTCTCTAAGAAAGCATCTATGTGGTAGTCGCTGTCGTCGTGGCGCATCTTCTTCTAGTCGGCAGCCTAGATGATCCTAAGCCCTTGGTACAGAGCGTTTTCAGCTAACCCCAACATCTAGGCATTTTTTGGAGAACCGCGCGCAACGCAGCGAGGGTATGCTTTAGGCTAAGAAGCCCACTGGCTCCAAGAAGATAATGAGGCCCAAGATCGAGACTGGGAACGGATGAAGGAAACTCTCGCCGTGGGTTAGGAGTCATCTGACGGACCGCCACAGCGGTGGCTGGGTGACATAGGGCTCGCTCTCAACTTTCAAACGTAGAAGACGATGGTGCGCAAGCAGGGCCTAACCGATGAGCAGGCACTCGAACTCATGGTGAGGATGGTACAGTGCGCACCGTGTGAGTAGATCCTACCTTGCCGAGGTTCTCTTCTGTACTACGGAAGACGTCCTATTCACCTAGTCGCCGACAAGGCGTGTTCTCCGAAACCTCTATACACCCCTTGCACAACTCATTCTGCTCCAGCTGGGATTTGCCCCTCTTGGCGGTTTCTGTGTGCCGGAGGCCATGACGTCTTGTGGCACTGCATAAAGTTGCGGGATCTTGGAAGGGGTACAGGTGGCTACCACTTCCGTATGTGATATCAAAAAATACACACCCTCCGGTAGTGCGCTTTCACGCCCTATTGGGCGAGGGCGTCCGCGAGGTGGAGCTGGCCGTGATCTAGGCTCTGCTTTAACCCAAGAAGGAGCCGAGCGAGGTGCATGCGCCGGGGCGATGCCTGTATGTCGAGTTCAAGGCTGAGTCTCGAGAGTTCTCGAGAGTTCGTATAGGGTGAGAGAGGACCCACATTCTCGGTCCGCGGGTTGGGCAGACTCCTCCTGTGGGACAAAGAGGCCGTAGGGATGAAGCCTGCCCAGCATCCCACAATGGCTAGGAGGGTAAGCCGCTTTAGCTTAGCTCCTTAGCCTCACTCTCCGCTTTGTCTGCCGGGCCCTGCTGAGGGTTAACAACTTTTGGGTCCGGCTAAGAAGGGCTAACACCTTTCGCCCCGGATTTCGGTCACCGCGGGCTCGAAGAAGAGGCCCAGGAGCCAATCTGATGCAACCCGGGCCTTGCTCTGTGGGCTCTCTATGCGTACCAGGTAGGCAGCCCGCCAGAACAGGGCGCCCAGTAGGCCGCTGAACTTCACTCCCATGACCTCGTTTACAGCGAAGTGGCTTCCAAGCTCGACCATCTGTCCTAAGGGGCGGTACTCAAAGGGAGTGAGATCCTCCCTACCGTCAATGACGGCGAGAAGGTTCTTGGCCATCGCCTTTCCTTCCTGAAGGGCCGCCTGTGCGGTGGACGGGACCAAATTTCCGTCCTCGCCGGCGGCAGGGATGGCTGCGCAGTCCCCGAGAGCCCACACGTTCGGCCGGCCTACGACCCGCAGGTAGCTGTCCACCTTCACCCCGTCGCGCTCGGTCAGCGGGAGGTCGAGCTCCCTCACCTTGGCGTTGGGGCGTCCCCCCGCGGTCCAGATGACGTTCTCGGTCGGGATCTCCCGTCCGTCTTTGAGCTTCACGCAGTTCTGCGTAACCTCCTGCGCCTGGACTCCCGTCATGACCTCGATGTGTCGGGATACGAGCCGGGAATGGGCCGCCCGCCGGAGCGCAGGGTCCAGCTCCCGCAAGATACTCGGGGCCCCCTCCAAGAGAACGATCCGGGCTCGCCTGTCCGCATCGACGTTCGGGTAGTCCGGGGCCAGGGCTCCGTGGATCAGCGTGTGGAGCTCAGCAGCCGTCTCGACCCCCGTAGCGCCGCCCCCTATGACCACGAAGGTGAGCTTGGATTCGGGGACCTCACCCCTCATCAGGGAGACCTCCTCGAAGCGCTCGATCACCCGGTTGCGGATGGCCTCCGCGTCCGAGATTCCCCTCATCTTAAAGCTGTGCTCCTCGACCCCTGGTATGCCGAAGAAGGCCGGCTCGGCACCCAGCGACAGCACCAGGTGGTCGTAGGGGAACTCCTGACCTTCGGCCGTTACCACCTTGCGCTCGTAATCTATGCTGTCAACAGACGCTCGACGAAAGCTGGCACCGGCCCGGATCAGGGCCCGGCGCAGCGGCTGGGCCACGTTGCGGGTGTCTATGTCGCTGCTTATGATGGCTGGTACCATCGGCCAGAAGGTAAAATAGTTCTCCTTAGAGATCAGCATCACCCCGACGTCGTGCCGACCGCGGGTGAGGTTGCATAAAGTATATGCCGTCGTATAGCCGCCGAAGCCGCCGCCCAAGACGAGGACGCGGTTGGAGAACTCTCCGTAGGGGGGTCTCTCCCAAGCCTCGTATCGGGACCTCGGATTTAACGCCCGCCGCAAAACCCCCGCGGCGAGGGCCGCACCGCCCAACGCAAAAGCACCCTTCGACAATCTACCCATAGTGACCTCCAGCGACTAGCTTGGTCCCATGCTCTGATACAAAATTCTTCCCAGATGCATTTATACTCCATAATCTCATCGGACGAGGTGGAATCCGTAAGGATCTGTAAATCGGTAGTTCGCTATGCTAGACGCGGGCGCGCGGTGGGCGTTGTGTGGCAGCGCTGCCGTGTACCTATGCTGCGTAAGTGTAGTCCACGGGGCGGCAGCGCAGGGTGTCGTCCCAGCCATCGTGCGCGCCTGCCTAGCGGTCGTGGGCCGGGAGTATCAAACTATTGATTTAGAGACGCCAAGCTGTTAGGCCCCTGGGGATGCCGTGTTTTTCAATCTTAGGCGGGGTGGTTATAGTCGTCACCCCACAACCCCATCGAGCAGTCCCACTCGCCCTTGTCCACGGACGCTATTCGCCCGCTCTTGAGCGTGACCTCACCGCCCGAGAACCGGTAGGGCGCTTCTGCGAAGCTCGTATCGACGCACGAGGGGCGTCACGCCCATAAGCTCCACGCACTCCGCAAGATACACAACCACTCCAGGTTCCCCGTAACTTCTTAGGTCGCTGAGCGTCCCCATGGGCCTATTCTGTAGAATGCCGGTGAGAGATTGCAACCTTTTTAGGGAATGGGGGACGGTTTGGCCGGGGTATTCGTCGTCGGTTCGATCAACCAGGACTTCGTGCTTAAAGTCGAGCGACGCCCGGAGCCTGGCGAGACCGTCACCGACGCCGTGCTCTCCCTCCACCCCGGCGGCAAGGGCGCTAACGGAGCCGTCGCCGCCGCACGCCTCGGGGCCGAAGTCGCGATGTTCGGGAGGGTGGGCGAAGACGCCTTCGGCTCCGAGCTCGTAAAAAATCTCTGTGACAACGGCGTGGATACGGAGCGGATAGAAGCCGTTTCCGACGCACCGACAGGCTCCGCCTTTATCACCGTCACCCCCGACGGAGAGAACGCCATCGTCGTCTCCCCCGGCGCGAACCGCAGCTTTGGCAAGGAGGAAGTCGAGGCCGCCGCAGAAGATCTGGGACGGGCGCGGGTGCTCGTCGCCCAGCTCGAGATCAACACTGAAGCCATCGAGGCAGCGGCATGCAGCGTGACCGGCAACGGCGGACGCTTCGTCTTCAACCTTGCGCCGCCGAAGGAAGTTCCCTACACCCTGCTTCACCAGTGTGATCCCCTCGTCGTCAACGAGCACGAGGCCCATTTCCTGCTCGCAGAAAACGTGCGGAAACCGGAAGAATCGGCCGAGAGGCTTCTGGGTCTCGGCCCACGCTCGATCGTCGTAACTTTAGGCGCTGCGGGCGCCGTCCTCGCCGCCGACGGGTCAACCCGGCGCTTCCCCGCCCCCGAGGTCGAGGCCGCGGACACCACTGGAGCCGGGGATGCGTTCGTGGGCGCCCTGGCAGCAAAGCTCGCGGAAGGTGCGCCGCTCGAAGAGGCTATCCCCTTCGCCGTGCTCGCGGGCGCCGCCGCAGTGACACGTGAGGGGGCGCAGAGCTCGTTGCCGACTCCGAGGGAAGTAGAGAAGCTAGACGGTAAGTAAGCCCGAATGACCGCTAGATCGCAGTGAACCATTCGGTGTCCACCATTACCTTTCCGACTTGTTTGGTGGCCACCACGAGCTTTAGCTCTTTAAAGTAGATGCACTACCACCCAGGTTACGAAGAGTGTCTAGCGTAGGTTTAGAAGCTGATCGTATGTTGTAACACCCACCACACCATGTATATTAAGCTTTTCGAGTGGGACGATACGTACTCCCACTCTACTTCGCCAGAGAACGGCATCTCCTAACGGCGTAGCTCGGAGACGCGCTCCATCTCCTCGTCGTTCAGCTCGAAGTCGAACACGTCGAAGTTGGCCTTCAGATGCTCCTCGCTCGTCGCCTTGGGGATGGCGGCGACCTTTTCTTGCTGTATCAGCCACCGCAGCGCCACCTGCGCGGCGGTTTTGCCGTGGGCCTCCCCGATCTCCCGGAGTGTTTCGTCGTTTAGGATGCGCCCTCGGGAGAGGGGCCTGTAGGCGGTGAGCAAGTAGTCCATCTCTTTCGCTTGACCGAGGAGTTCGTCCTGCGCCTCGTAAGGATGATACTCGACCTGGTTGCAGAAGATCTCGGCATGTTGCGCCGCTTCCTGGACCATCGAGGGGGGGAAGTTGCTCACGCCGATATGCCTCACGCTTCCCTCTTCCTGAAGCTCCCTCATCGCGCCCAGGGTCTCCTCCAGGGGCACGTCCCGGCCCGGCCAGTGCATGAGCAGCAGATTCACGCCGTCGGTGTCGAGCTTCCTCAGGCTCTCGCGAGTTGTTTGGATCGTCCTCTCATACGAGAAGTCGCTCGGCCACACCTTGGTAGTAAGGAAGATCTCCTCGCGGTCCACACCCGAGCCCTGGATGCCGCGTCCTACTTCTTCCTCGTTGCGGTACATCTGGGCCGTGTCTATGTGCCGGTAGCCCAAAGAGAGGGCCCGTTCGACGGCCCTCTTACACTCCCCTCCCGAGAGCCGGTAGGTACCCAGGCCCAACGAGGGGACCTTCTCCCCCTTGATCGTCTGGTGTTCCATCGTGACCTCCTTGAGGATTGTACGACCGTTTCTCCTGGCGTCCCAACCTGCGACGTTCCGCGCTCAGTGGCTTTCTTCGGGGTTGAAAGATTCCTCGGTCGGAGCGGCCTTCCAGCTCTGCAGCGGCGGAGCGGAACCAGTCGGGGCGGGGTTTTACCTCGCCTTTTTCGAGGTTGTAGAAGACGTGGGCCGCCGAGCCCTCGGCGGCGACGCCTTCCTCAAAGGTCTCGCCAGCGCAGAGCTCGAAATCCATGACGTAGGAGCGGTTGCCGATCGTGCAGATGCTCGCGGCGTGGAGAGTGTCCCCGAAGAGAACTGGGGCCTTGTAGCGGACGGTCGTCTCGGCTATGACGTAGCGAGCGCCGGGGACGTCTCCGGATTCGAGCTCCTCGATGTCCACCAGCGTGGCAAGGACCTGCCAGTAGGCCACGCGGACGGACTCGAAGTACTCCAGGTAAACAGCGTTGTTTACGTAACAGTAGGGGTCAAGATCCTGGTAGAGGACCTGGAGCCTCTCCACCACCGGGGGGTTCTTCAAGAAGACGCCTCCCTACGTTCGGGTCCTTGCGGTGGCGGAGATTCTACAATAAGGGCCAGTCTATCTGGTTTAATGCGCGTAATGGAGGAGTTCGAGGAACTGCTGGAGCAGGGAGAGACGCTCGCGGGGGAGGGTCTCCTGAAAGATGCCCTCTCGCGCTTCGAGGCAGCCCTGGCCCTCCAGCCGGAGAACCCCGAGGTGATAGAGGCCATAGGTAGCGCGCTTATGGGGCTCGACCGCCTTGAGGAGGCCGAGGCGATCTTCCTCGACGCCCTGGAGCTCGACCCCGACTGGCTCGCACCGAGGATGGGCTTAGCAGCCCTGGCTATGCGCAACGACGAGCCGTTCAAGGCGGTGCACCACCTGGAGAGAGCGACGTCTTTGGACCCCGAATACCCGGACGCCTTCGTCGAGCTCGGACGCTACTATGGGCTTATGGGGGAGCCCTCTTTGGCGCGCGAGACCTTCGAGCGGTGGACGCAGGCCCACCCCGATGATGCGGACATGCTAATAAACGCGGGTCTCACAGCCTTCGACGCCGCCGACTACCCCCAGGCTCTAGAGTTCTTCGACAAGGCCCTCGAGACCGCCCAAGACGACCGGCAGAAGAGCGGGGCCCGCACGTTCCGGGCGAACTCTCTGGACATGCTCGGCCACTACGAGGACGCCATCGACGACTACGAGCGGGTGATAAGTTACTCCCCCGACTGGTGGGAGGCGCACGCAAACCTAGGGATCTGCTACGCCCGCAACGGCAATTCGAAGGAGGCCGAGAGGGCTTTCCGGCGGGGTCTCAATGACTGCCCGGGCTCGCCGGAGATCAGAGATGAACTCGCCGCGCACCTCCTCGCCGAGAACAAGGACCTGAAAGAGGCCCTAACGCTTGCCGAAGAGGCCGTGGCGTTGGGACAGGACGAGGTCGGTCACCTCCACACCTTGGGCGAGGCCCGCCTGGCCTTAAGAGACGAGGAAGGGTCCGTCGAAGCTTACCGAAGGGTCCTCGCCCTCGACCCCGAAGACCCGAACGCACACCTGGAGATAGGTCTCTACCACGAGCGCCGCGGCGAGATCGGGGATGCCGAGGAACACTTCGTCGAGGCTCTGAAACTAGATCCCGGCAACCCCCGCGCCCTCTACTCCTACGCGAGCTTGTACTACGCGACCGACGATCTGGAGACCGCGGAAGAGCTCCTCGTACGGGCTGTCGCCGCCGACGCCGGATACTCGCCTGCCCTCTCGGCCCTGGCGAGCATAAGGGCCAGGCGCGGCGACTACTCCGCCTCCCTCGACTTCATCGAGAAGGCTGTCGCCGCCGGCGAAGAGGACCGCGAGCACTTTGAGAAGGCTTTGGAGTTCGCCCCCCTACGCGACCACCCAAAGTTCCGCAACCTCCTCGCCCGCATGGGCGCCGGCAAGAACGGGACCCGGTAGCCCGAGAAGTACGTGCCGCTCCCCCTAGCCGCAGGCCTGTTCCTCACCGTAACCGGGTTCGTCGCCCTCTGTTTCGGCCTCTACGCCCTCCTGCGCGGCGGCCGGGGCCAGAGGGGCGGCATCGGTCCCCTCTCTGAGCGCGGCGTCCACGCCTTGGCCGGCACAAGGATGACCGCGATCGGCGCGGCAAGCCTCGGCCTCGGTCTCTACGTGTTGTGGTCGTATTTTTAGGCCGTCAGGTATCGGGGCTCAGCTTTTTGCCGAGCTAGAGATAGTCGCAAAGCCAAACCCTGTCGTATCCGGATGTGGCGACTCATCGACCAGTTCGAGGCTCTTAGTTCTTGCCGAAGGCTGACTGCCGATACCTCTGACGGCTACAACAGTTTCAGGCTGGCGGTGGCGTTCTCCAGGTTCTCGAAGAAGCGGTCCATCTCGAGGACGCGTCCGTGGGCGAGGTTGCGGGAGGCGTCGAAGTAGAGGAGTTCCGGGAGACTGCGGCGCAGGCTCTGGGCGTGGCGGGTCGCCGCCGCGAGGTCAGGGACGTCTTCTTCGAGGCCGACCATCGCGAATACCCTACCGAGTCCCACGGCGCCTAGGTAGTCGAGGGCGACGGCATCCTTGAGGAGGGCGGCCTCCATCGAGCGTCCCTGGGGAGCCCCCGGTGGGTGGTGCTCTATGGCGTCGAGAACGACGCGGGCGGCCTTTGGGGGGAAGTCCCCGTCGCGCAGGATGCGGGTGGCCACCGCCACGGAGCGCCGGACGTGATCCGCGCCCTCTCTGAGAGTGTAGGCCCTATACAAACCGATATCGTGCAGGAACGTCGAGAGGCGTAGGATCTCCTCGTCGTAGTCGAGCCGCTCCGCGCGGGCGAGCTCCTCAGCCAAAGAGAGGACCCTAAGGCAGTGCTCGTAGCCCCAGATCGGGTGTGTCCCCGCCCGAGAAACTAGCGTCTCCACCTCTTCCACGATCACCCGCATAGGTACGGAAGTGTAGCGGACGCGCCCCGGGGGCGCGAACGAAGGGAACCTTAACGACGAGCCGCCGAGACGGCGAGGCGCGTCGCGACGGCCGGTTCAGGCGCGCCGGAAAAGACCGCCGGGTGCAGGATATGTGCTAGGATCTCCACTCCCTCCACGAGCCTGGGCGCGGGCCGACTAAAGTATGAGTTGGCGTCCACCGCCCACACCCGCTCGTTGCTCACCGCGGGAAGCCCGGTCCAACCGGGTATCTCCGTCAGGGCGCGGGCTTCTTCCAGGGTCCGCGTTGCGTCGAAGCCGCAGGGCATGAGCACCAGCACCTCCGGAGCGGCCTCGCAGACTACCTCCCAGGTAAGGCGTGCGGAAGACTCACCCGCTCCGGCGAAGAGCTCCTCGCCGCCGGCGATTCGCACCATCTCGGGGACCCAGTGGCCGGCGGAGAACGGCGGGTCCAGCCACTCTATGCAGCCGACTCGCGGCCGGGGACGCCTCGCTACAGCCTCCTCGACGTGGGCGAGCCTCGTTTCGAGGGCGGAGATTCTCGCACGGGTCTCCATGCCGCGGCCGACGGCGTCACCGACTTCTGCGGTAGCATCCAGCACCTCACTAAGAGAGGTCGGGTTCATGGAGTGGACGCGGGGCGCTTCGGAGAATCCGGCCGCTGCCTTCTCGACGACCCCCAAAGAGACGGCGCAGACGTCACAGAGACCCTGGGTGAGGATAAGGTTGGGCTTCAGCTCTTCGAGCAGCTTCGCGTCCAGATGGTAGATGCTGCCGGTGTCGGCGAGGTGCTCCCCGATGGCGGCGTCTATCTCGGGGCTGGAGAGCCGGTGATGGTCTATGGGGGTGCTGGTGAGTTTAGGGAGGTCCTCCACGCCGGGCGGGTAGTCGCACTCATGGGTCACGCCGACCAAAGAGTCCCCGGCGCCGACGAAGTAGATCATCTCCGTCGCACTCGGGAGGAGGGAGACGACGCGCAAGCTGCCGGTCAAAGCACCACTCCCTCAGAACTGCTGCTTGCGGAGGTCGCGCAGGAGGCTCGCCTGGCCTATGTCGTCTATGGTGAGCATGCCGACGAGCTCGCCGCTTTTGGTTACGGGGATAGCCCTGAGGCCGCTCTCCTGCAGGACGCGGTAGCCGTCCATGAAGAGGTCGGCGTCCGGGGAGATCGTCGGGACGTCTGGCTTCATCAGGTCGCGGACGCTCGCGTACCGGTCCGGGGAGTGGGCGGCGGAGAGTATCTCGTTGCGCGTGATGATGCCGACGAGCTTGCCGTCTTCGTCGACCACGGGAAAGTCTTCCTGATAGCCGTGGATGACGGAGTCGAGGACCTGCCCGAAGTTGTGGTAAGGCGTGATGGTCTCGGTGCGGGGCTTTGTGCCCATCACGTCCGAGACCGCGAGGCCCTGCATGAGTTCGCGTTGGCGTACCATCTGGGCCTCCCCGCTGGCCCCGAAGAAGATAAAGACGGCGATGAGGATGAGGAAGGGGTTGCTCAAGAACCCGAGGACAAAGAAGCCGATCGCGAAGAGTTGGCCGATAGAGGAGGAGATGTCCGTCGCCCTGACGGGCCCGAGACGAGTTGCGAGCAGGCCGCGTAACACCCTTCCCCCGTCCATCGGGAAGGCCGGTATGAGATTAAAGACCGCGAGGGCGACGTTGATGTAGCCCAGGTAGACGATCACCTCCCCGACGGAACCCACGCCCCCGAGCAGATCGGGCGGGGCGAACAGATTGGCCCCGAGCAAGGAAGCCACGGCGAAGAATATGGGGGCAAGAACCACGTTCACCAGAGGCCCCGCGATGGCTATCTTTACCTCGTCGGCGGGCTTGTCGGGCAGGGACTTCAAGCGTGCGAGCCCACCTATGGGGAGGAGGGTTATGTCCGGAACCTCCAGTCCCAGACGCTGGGCCACGAGGGAGTGGCCAAACTCGTGCAAGAGGACGCAGAAGAAAAGCGCGACCACCACAAGGGCGGTGACGAGCGCTACCAAGGGGCTCTGCGTGTTCCGGAAGCCCAGGAAGGCGAAGAAGGCCAGGAGCAGGAAGAAGGTCCAGTGGACTTTCACGTCTATGCCGAACGCCCGCCCTATCTTGAAGGAGCCGCCCATACGATAAGAGTGTACCTTACCCTGGGCCACGAGTTGTAACTCCATTTCCTCAGCGGTCTCCGCCGAAAGCCCCTGCTAGAATCCCCAGCATGGAGAAGAGCCTGTCCAGCCACAAGCTCGTCACGGACGCCTCCGACCTCACCGGCATTGCGGAGACCCTGAAAAGTACCGAGGCCGTGGGCGTAGACATCGAGACCACGGGCCTCTCGCCCCGGGACGGCCGGGTGCGCCTCCTGCAGCTCGCGACGCCGGACAAGACCTTTATCGTAGACGTGTTCGAGATCCGGGATCTCGCACCCCTAAAGGAGGTCCTGGAAAGCGGGCCGGTGAAGGCGTTGCACAACGGTAAATTCGATTACCAATTCTTAAAGGCTGAGCATGGCATCTCGCTCTCCCCCATCTTCGACACCATGCTCGCCGCGCAGCTTCTGGCCGGCGGCGACCAGAGCCCGTCATTCGCGCTGGAGGCAGTGGCCAAGCGGCACGCGGACCTAGAGCTGGACAAGACGGCTCGTGGTGAGGACTGGTCCGGGGGGCTCTCGGAGACCCAGATCGAGTACGCTGCCCGCGACGCCGCCGTCCTGTTGCCCCTACGCGAGAGTTTGCAGGAGGAACTCGAGGAGGAGAAGCTCATCCGCGTCTCGGAGATAGAGTTTCGGGCGGTGGCGGCGATAGCGGAGATGGAGCTTAAGGGGATCAAGCTCGACGTGGTGCGTTGGAAGGAGCTCGAAAAAACCGTGCGCCAGCGGCGGGACGAGGCGGCCTTGAGGCTCGAGTCCTTTTTCCCGGAGCCGGAAGGGGTTTTACCCCTGGAAGGCTTGGGTCCTCGGCTAAACCTGAACAGTCCGAAGCAGATCACGGACGCCTTCCGCTCGATAGGCGTGGAGCTCCCGGACACAAAGGTGTGGACACTCCTGAAGATAGAGCATCCCGCCGCCGGGGCACTCCTGGAGTATCGCGAGCTGCAGAAGAAGCTCGGCACATACCTGGAGACCTACCCGAACTTCATCCACGAAAAGACCGGGCGCATCCACGCCAACTTCCTGCAGTGCCGGGTCCCGACCGGGCGCCTGGCTTGCACTAGCCCGAATATCCAGCAGATACCGCACGAGGACGAGTTCAGGCGGTGCTTCGTCGCCGAAGCGGGTAACGTGCTCGTGATTGCGGACTACTCTCAGATAGAGCTCAGGATCCTGGCCGAGGTCTCAGAAGATCCTGCCTTCATCGAGGCCTTCCAAAGGGGAGACGACCTGCACCGGGTAACGGCGGCGACGATGTACGGCGTGCCGATGGAAGGGGTAACCAGGGAGCAGCGCTCGGCGGCCAAGAGGATCAACTTCGGCCTGATGTACGGCCGCGGGGCCAGGAGCCTCTCAGCCCAGCTCGGCACGGACGAGGAGCGCGGCCGGGAGCTGATAGACGAGTACTTCGCCAACTACCCGAAGGTGCAGCGCTTCCTGCAGAGGACGGCCAACCGGGCGATGCGTGACCGCACCTTGAGGACGCTAGCCGGGAGGGTCAGGAAGTTCGGCGACGCTCCGGTCTCCGACGACCGGGGTGCTTTGCGCCGGGAGGCGATGAACTACCCTATTCAAGGGACCTCCGCAGACATCGCCAAACTGGCGCTCGGTTACGTGCGCGAGGAGCTGGAAGGGCTCAACGCCCGGCTAATCAACTGCATCCACGACGAGTTTGTCGTCGAATGCGCCGAAGACGTGGCCGAAGTAGTCGCAGAGCACACCAAGCGGGCCATGAACCAGGCGGGCGAGGAGATCTTGGAGAAAGTCCCGACGGAGGTCGAGGTGACGACCTCGCGCGAGTGGAGAAAGTAGCCGAATCTATCTCTACGACGCTGGTTTTTTCGTGGGCGCGTACAGCCGTACGCCAAGGGGCAGCAAGAAGAGACCGAGCGCAGCGTAAAGGGCGGCGACCCATCCCAGGGAGGCGAGGGAGCCGTAGCCTAGGGTGAGGGCCCCAATGCCCGCGCCTATGCCCTGGCCTAGGTAAATAGCGGAGGCGTTCAAGGAGAGGACGATGTTCTGGGTGCGGGGGGCCAGCTCGATCAGGCGGTACTGCTGGAACGGCGTCAGGGCCCACCCGGCGACGCTCCACACGACCAACGCCGTTCCCGCTCCGATGACCGCGAGCAGGGTACCGGCGAGCGGCGCCAAGAGCGAGAAAGCGAGCAGGGAGAGCGTGAGGACAACAAATATCCCCGCCACGCTCCGCCCATATCCCCAGCGGTCCGCGCCGTAGCCTCCCATGGCGTTGCCCACCACGGCGGCGACGCCGAAGACCAGGAGCATCCCGCTTATACCTCTTCCCCCGAAGCCCGTAAGCTCTCCCAAAAGTGGCCCCACGTACGTGAACACGACGAAACCGGCCCCGAGCCCGATGGCGGTGAGGCTCAACGTAACGACGACGACGGGTTGCTCAGCGGCGCGTACCCGCTCCCGCAAGCCTACAGGCGGCGGATTCTCGACGACGGGCAAGAGCGCCGTTATGCCGAGCACCGCGACGGCGCCCAAAACGCCCACGAGGACGAAGGCCGCTCGCCACCCGAACCTATCGCCGATCAGCGTTCCCAGAGGTATGCCGAAGGCGAAAGCTATGGTCAGGCCGCCGGTGACGGTGGCGAGCGCCTTGCCGCGTCTTCCTGACGGGGCAAGGCTCGCGGCGACGGCAGCAGAGGTCGGCGTGAAGAGCGCCGCCCCGCACGCGGCGACGACCCTGGAGACCATCAGCGGCCCGTAGGACTGTATCGTGAGGGCGGCCACATTCGCCAGGGAGAACACGACCAGGGAGGCGACGAGCAGCCGCCGGCGCGGCACGTCGCTCGTGACCGTCGCCAGAACCGGAGCGCCTACAGCGTATACGATGGCGTACGCCGAGATCAACTGCCCCGCTGTCCCCACCGAGACCGAGAGATCCCTGGCAACCCCCTCGAGCAGCCCCGCGAACACGAAGCTCCCCGTTCCGACGGCGAAGTTCCCCAAGGCCAGCATCAGTAGGCGTAGGTCCAAGGCTCACCGGCTCCCCGTGGTTGCTCCTAAAACCGTCGACCGACGGAAACCATAGCACGGGCCGTACTCACGCGGCGAGGACCTGAAGGTACGCTTCCCGGGCTTGCCGGAGTCGATCCCGAAAGCGTCTAACCCCTACCAAGTCCGCTGGAGAGCACGGCTCGAGCCATTCTACCCACATCCTTGGCATCCATGGTGCCATAATAGACCCGTTGGCTTGGAGCAGAAAGGAGGCTAGTATGAGCGACGAAGTGCGCGGAGTGGGCGGCGAGAAACCGGACCCCGAAGCCCGGGGAGACGCCGAGGCCATGAACTGGGCCTGCACCGTCTGCGGCTACCGCGTCGAGGGCGAACTCCCGGAGAAGTGTCCCGACTGCGGCGCTGACAGGGAAAACTTCGACCACGTGCCCGTGCCCGGATACTGATCCGCCGAAAACGGCAGTATCCACCGCCACGAAAAGCCCGGTCCCTCAGAGGGACCGAGCTCGTGACGCTGCGGTATTACGAACGCTTTAGGCCAAGCCCTCGGCCTCGTACTCCCGCAAGAAGCCCTCGAAGAGCCTGCGGTGGCCCTGCTCATCGCGCAGGATGTCTATGACCATATCCTGCGTCACCGGGTCCGTCTCCTCGGTGGCCTGCACGATACGCGTGTAGAGCTCTATCGCCGTCGTCTCGGCGTCTATCACGCCCCGGATCACGTGCACCACGTCGGTCTGGTGCTCGGGGGGCTGCAGGAGCGTCTGCTCGGCCTTGAAGTCCGTCGAACTCGGCACCACCCCATAGAGCTCCTTTATCCTGGAAGCGAACTGCTGGGCGTGCATGAGCTCCTCCTGGATATCCTCCTCCAGAGCCTCCTTGATCTCCTGGGCCCTCACCCCGTCGGGGTTGGTGGAGTTGGTGACATAGTTGATTACCGTCTCCAGCTCCGCGAAGTAGGCCTGCTTGAGGAGCCCTATTATCTCGTCGCGCTTCTGGGCCATCTCCTCCGAGAGGATGCCTTCGTCACCGCGTCCGGTCTGCATATTCTGTACCTCCTTGAGGTCTTCGTTTACGCTCACACGGAGCTTATATTACCCCCAAGACCGGAGGTCTATAACCGCCAACCCCGAATATCTCGTGCCTAAGGTTCCGGCTGTCCGCGGCCGTTATCGCAGCCGTTCCCCGAACGGGGCGCCGTCTCGCTGACCCGAAACTGGTCCACGAACTGCCGGAGGCGGGGATCGTCGGCGCCTTCGAGTTCGAGTTGGTTTCTCCAGGCGGTGGCGATCACGGGCGCCCTAAGGCCCTGGTACGGGCTGACCAGCACGTAATCCTCCCGCGCCAGATCTCGCAGGGTGTTGACCTGATCCTCCGGCAGGTCCGGCCGGTAGGTGATCCAGACGGCCCCGTGATCCATGGAGTGGACTGCGGCCTCGTTCTCGACAGAGGAGCTGTAGAAGCCGCAGTTCAGCCAGTAGGGGGCGTGATCCCCGTTGGTCGGGGGGTCTTGGTCGTAGGTTATCGAACCTTGGACGTTCCCGTTGGTGGTCGCCGGGAACGTCTCTACCCCTTCGGGCGGGTTCTCCGGCGGCGCTTGAGCTGGATCTTCTTCCCTACCCGAGGCCGGCATTGCCGTGTCCTCGTTCTCGCTGACTGTTGCCTCCGACGGGGTGAGCGCGACCTCCTCCGTCGTCTCCCCGGTCGAAGCCTCTCCGGAGGCCTCCTCCGACGACTCCGCCTTCACGCTACCCCCGGACGTACCACCGCCACAGGCTGTGAGGAGCACGAACGCCGCGAGCACGAGCAAAGTCACCAAAGCCACCCCCCAGAATCTCGCGAACAACGGAAGGTCGTCGCGGCGGTTGCTTCTAAACTCCAAAAGGCACCTCCTTGCCCTGAGATTTTTGCGAGGCGACGATCTAGAGGCCGCATTCGTTTGCGAGGCGCTTGGATGCGCTACGGTCCCCGATTATATGGCCCGTACAACCAGGAGATTGTGTTGCGGCAACATTTTGTCGCTCGGCGGGGTCGCAGCCCCCGCGCGTTGATCAGGTCTTATACGACCGTTTGGTGATCTACGCCACCCAACCCCACTCATCCTATTAATTAGTTGGTTCGTATATCATGATCGGAGCATGATCCTCGGTTGCTCGGAGAGAAAATTGGGAGGTAGCTTTTGAGCAAAGAGAAGGGTCCAGCCTTGTGGCTATTCGCGAGCCTCGTGTTGTTCGCGCTGATCGTCTTCGGCGCGAGCTCTTGCGGTAGTACGACTAGTGAGCAGAGCGTGGAAGAAGGCGCCGAAGACGAGCCGCAAGCCGGCTGGTACTGGTATGCACGAGCTACGGGGGCTTAGGCCTCGAGCCCATGTCTCCGCAGGTGCTCGGAAGGATGCTGGGGTGGGGCTCTCTGAGCTCCGAGAGCGCTGTGCGCCGGGGCCTCGAGACTGCCACCTCCGATGCCTACCGTGCCGAACACCCCGAGGAGTTCGACCGGATCGCGCGTTGGCGCCTCGCCGACTCGCCGTCGCTGCCTGATTACTACCGGCAGGTGATGTACGGCACCCGGTTCGACGCCTCCCGAGACGTGGGGAGAATTTCCTCCCCGACGCTCGTGATCCATGGCGCGGACGACCGCTACGTGCCCGTCACCAACGCCGCCGCCCTCGCGGAAGCCATCCCGGGCGCCAGGCTGCGCGTCCTCGGTGACGCCGGCCACCTGATCTTTATAGAGCGGGCCGAAGATGTCAACGAAGAGATCGTTTCCTTCCTCAAGCCGCGAAAGGAAGTCCCCGCGCTGGGGAAGCTCAAGGAGTGGACCCGGCGTCGGATTCCCGGCGGTTTGACGAGGAAGCTGCACGGGCGGCTCTCCCGCTAAGAGCGTGCAAAGCTAAGCTTCAACTAAGCCTTTAGGGGACCATGCATAAAGCATAAGCTACATCAGCTTGAACGAGGTTTACGTTGTGTTGGCCGCGCGGATGTGCGAACTTGTCTCGACCACGACCAAAAAAGGGTAAGAGGGGGTTCGTCGTATGCAGGATTCAGGGCACTCCGTCCCTTGTTCGGGACGCATCGTCCTCGAGTGCGGGTGTGGGGAGAAACTAGTCCTTCTCGGTCTCGAGGACGACTGGTACTCGGAGCGTACCGCCTTCGAATGCGAGTGTGGAGAGGAGCTCACCCTCGCCGATCGCGCCGACGAAGATGCCCTCAGCGCCGAGGAGCTGTTAAACAGCCTCGAGGATCTCCAGCGCTCGACGTAAGCATCTCAGACAACGCTCGGAGGCGAGTAAGAAATAGAAAGCCCGGAGCCTTAGAGGCTCCGGGCTTCGGTTGTCGCTATTGTTCCTAGGCTAGCAGGTGAAGGAGCTGCCGCAGCCGCAGCCGCCCGAGACGTTGGGGTTGTTGACGGCGAAGCCAGCGCCCATGAGGCCGTCTACGTAGTCGAACTCGCTGCCCATGATATACGGAACGCTCATGGCGTCGATGAGGACCTTGACGCCCTTGGTCTCCATGACCTCGTCGTCGTCGTTGATCTCGTCGTCGAAGTAGATGGAGTACTGGAAGCCGGAGCAGCCACCGGGCCTGACGCCGATGCGAAGGGCCAAATCCTCTTCGCCTTCCTGGGCCATGAGAGCCTTAACCTTCTCGGCCGCGTTGTCGGTTACGGATACGATGCTCGTCTTCTGGTCCATCAGCACCTCCAGGGAATACTTTAGCTAGCCTGATCAGTAAGAGAATTATTACACCGACACGCGCGTAAATCAACGCGAACTTTTCGAGGCGGCCCCACTACCGCTCTCCACGGAATCTCTTTAGCACCTCGATCCTACTGTGCAGGGCCTTCCAGAGCCGCACCTTGTGCGCCGCTAGGCGCCGCCGCGCCCTCAAGAAGAGCGAGGCCGGGTTGACGACGCCCAAGGCGCGCTTCCACAGGGGGAGCCTCTCGTACTCGCGGAGGGCTCTGCGGTAAGCACGCGACGCATTCGAGCGTGGCTCGTGAGACGCGTAGAGGTTCTCCGAGTAGGCCTGGGCGAACTCGCGGAACGGCCCTGCCTCGATCCCGGCAGTCCTGGCGAGGAGCACCAACCGCTCGGTCGGGGTGAGGGCAGGCGAGTCCATCATGGCATTTGCCCCGCTCAAGGGCAGCACGTCGCGTAGCCGACCCGCGAGGTCCCGATAGAGGTTCTCCGGCCGTCCGCGCGCGGTGAGCAGCCGCTTGAGGAGGGGCACGGCGGCGAGTAGGACGAGCATGAGGATCGCCGGGACCGCGTATCGAGGCCAGGCGGAAGGCTCTTCGGCAGGCTTCACGCTCCCGGCGTCGACCGGGGCCCCTTCCGCTCCGGGAGCGGACCCGGGGGCTTGCAGGTTCTCGAGGGCCTCGGGGGAGACGTACGAGAGTTCGCCGGGCACATCGGGACGGGGGGCGTTGGCCTCCATAACCCTCGGGACTGAGAAGCCGCGGGTCGGGTCGAAGGGGTACCAGCCGACGCCGGGGAAGTAGACCTCGACCCAAGTGTGCATGTTGTAGCCGGTGACGACGTACTCGTCCGGCGCGACCCTCTTGCCCGTGGTGGCCCCGTAGACGACCCGAGAGGGGACGCCGAGCTCGCGCGACAAGAGCGCCATCGAGGTAGCGAACTGGGTACAAAAGCCCCGCCTGTTCTCGCCGAGGAAGTCCTCTATAGCCCTGTCGCCCCGGCCATAGTCGGCATCGAGGTCGTAGGTAAAGCCGCCGTCGTAGAGCAGGTATCGCTCGATGGCCCTGGCGGTGTCGTAGGGGGTCTGCGGGCCATAGTCGGTCTGTATATTCTGGGCGGTCTCGCCAAGGACCTCGGGCCTATCATCGGGGAGCTGGAGGAACTTCTCGCGCACGGCCTCGGGATACTCGGCGCCGGCGGCTTCGAGCTGATAGGTGGTCGGTTGGGGTATCTGGGAGCGGACCCGGTAAGTGGAGTTCTCGACCAGGGGCAGGTCGGAGGACCAGGAGCCGTCGGAGCGCTCTTCAGCGTCGGGCACGGAGACACGGGAGATCCTGTACCCTCCGAAGAGGAGGTTCGTCTCGACCTCTAAGACCTCGACGGCCTGCTCCACCTCGTGGGTCTCGACGTCGGCCGAAATCTCCTCTCCATCGTCCTCCCCAGGCTCCACGGTAGAGGACCACCTGACGCCGTCGAAGTAGTCTAAAGTACCCCCGCGCCAGAGCATGGGCTCAGTGCTCTTTATCCTCAACAGCTCCGCGTCGCGCCCCTCGGTCAGGTAGTCGCCGACGTCGGCCTCGACCGCCAGGCGCGAGGTTCCGCCGGTCCCGATCCTCGTCCAGTCGATTAGCGCCGGGCGTAACGCTTCTTCGGCCAAAGGCGTCTGCGGCAGCGTGAGCACTAGAAGGAGCACCAACGCCCCCGCCAGGACCGCCGCCGGCCTCGCCCGCCCGCCCCGGCCCGCCCCGTCGTCCCTCGCGAAGAGCAGGAGGACGACACCCGAGACCAAGAACAGGGCGAAGAACGGAGCGGCGCCGACCTCGAAAGTAACGGTGCTCAAGACGCCGATGGTCAAGCCGAGCACGGCGACCGAGACTATCGGGCTCCCCTCGTAGAGGGTGACCGAGGTAGCGAAGGCCACCACGAGTACGATGATCGGGATTAGGACGGCCAGCAGACCGGGATGTACGTCGTACGGCACGGGCGTGACGTACGAGATCTGGGCCGCCTCGTAGATGTCCTGCCCTGCCCGCTCCAAGAGCGTACTCCAGCCGCTCGAGCGCAAGGGCAGTGCCCCATAGACGGCGACCAGCGTGTAGAGGAAAGCCGCCGGGAACAGCAGAACGAACCTGTAGGCGCCCGCCGACCCCACGAAAATACCAACGAGCGCCGCCCCGAGCACGTATGGCAACGCCCCGCCAGAGAACAAGATCCCGAACGCTCCGCCAGTCGCGAGCCCTGCGGCGTATAGCGGCAGCCTCACGAATCGTACCACTGCTACATCGCCCCCCGGACGCCTGGAGCTTCCCGCTGCACTCCGGCGAAGGCGGCCACCCCGCCTGGGTGACGCACAATGCGTACCACCGCCCCGGCTAGCTCCAGCCGCCGAACATCCTCGGAGAAAGCGGCTTCGCGTCTGGTAGACGGCACGCCCCTGGCCCCCTGGATTCTCCCGTAGGTATGGGTAGCGAGTACTACCACGATCACGGAGAGCCCCGCCATCCGAAGCTTCCGAACGCTCTCTACGAGCCCGTCGTTAAGTGAACGGGAGACAAGGATTACGCCCTCCCCGAGGCCCTCACGTTCCTCATGGAGCTTTTCGCCCAAGAAATCGCCTGGCTCCATGTCCCCGTCGGCCCGCACCGCGGCGAGGAGATCCATCGCCCGCCAGTAGGCCGCCTCGCCGGTACCGAGCTCTGTGGTGCTCCGTTCTATGTCCGTGCACAGGAGCCTGAACGGGAGGCCATCCCGGGTAAGGTGCAAGAGGACCGAGCCCGCGGCCGAGACGGCGTCCTCGACCTCGGCCTCCGGGACGCGATGTCCCGCACGATGGAGGTCCAAGACGACCGCGTAGCGCTGCGGCGCGTTGTGGGAGAACTCCTTGACCACCAACTCCCCCGTGCGCGCAACGCTCTTCCAGTGTATGTGCCGCCGGTCGTCGCCCTGCCGGTACTCCCTGAGGCCCGAGAACTCGTCCCCCTGATTCGCCAGGGCACCTTGCGCCCCCGCCTCCCTACCCCGACCCCGCACCGGAAAACCCGCAAGCTCGAAGACCTCCGGATAGACCGCGACCCGCGGGCGTATCTCGAACTTTCGGACAAAGCGCAAGAGCATGAACGGGTCGGTGGTCCAGATCTCCGCCGGACCCAGCTCGTAGAGTCCCCTCCGCGGAAAGAGTATCGGCTGTTGAGTCGTCCGCTCTCCCGGTCCCTCGACGTGCGGCATCTCGAGCAGGCGCCGTCTGGGCAAGTGGTCCACCACTCCCACGTCAGGGCTTCGCGTCCTGGACGCGTTGGAGACCACGAGCTCTACATGGGAGGGGCGCCCGGCCACGCAGCGGCTCGCGAGGATACGGCGTGTGTATCCTAGGCCCCGGGAGAGGAAGAGACCGAGCACGAGCGCTACCAACAGGAGGCCGGCCAAAGCGTAGGCGAGCTGGTAGAGCTGTGTCGTCCCGATGAGCCGAGCCAGGAAGAAAGAAAGGGCACCGAAAAAGAGCGCCTGCCAGCCCCGGGCCGTCGGCCTTACCGAGATTCGCCCAGCATGCAGGAGGAGACGCTGCGATATTTCGCGCAAAGTGCTTAGACTGCCTCGTTTATGGGGACAGAGGAGAGGATCTCGCGCACCACGCCCGCGGTCCTCTCAGCGCCAGAGCCGTTCAGGGAAGCACCGGGGGAGGCGATGATCCTGTGCGAGAGGACGTGTGGCGCGAGGGCCTTCACGTCGTCGGGGATGCAATAGGAGCGCCCCTGGACTGCCGCATGGGCTTTCGCGGCTCCCAAGAGCATCCGACTAGCCCGAGGGGAAGCGCCAAGATAGACTGCTTCGTGCTTGCGCGTCGCGTTCGTCACCGAGACGACGTAGCGCAAGAGCGCCTCGCTCGCGTAGACCTCTTCAGCGATCCGACGCATCTGTAGAAATTCGTTGGCGCTCACCACGGGCCTGAGGTCCGCGACCGGGTCCGCGGAGAGCCTCAGCATGCCCACCTCGGCCTCCCCGTTAGGGTAGCCCAAGGACATCTTGATCATGAAACGGTCGAGCTCAGCGTGCGGCAGCGGGTACGTCCCCTCATGCTCCACGGGGTTCTGGGTGCCGATCACGCCGAAGGGGGCGGGCAGGCGGCGCGTCACGCCGTCGACCGTCACGGAGCCCTCCTCCATCGCCTCAAGAAGGGCGCTCTGGGTCTTGGGGCTGGCGCGGTTGATCTCGTCGGCCAAGACCACGTTGGCGAAGACCGGCCCCGCCCAGAACTCGAAAGCCCTTTCGCCCTGGTTGTAGACATTCAGGCCCGTGACGTCGGCGGGCAGTAGGTCAGGGGTGAACTGGATGCGCCGGAAGTTGCCCCCGATCGAACGCGCTAAAGCCTTCGCCAGGAGCGTCTTCCCGACCCCAGGGACGTCCTCTATGAGGACGTGTCCCCCGGCGAGCAGGGCCTCCACGGCCAGAAAGACACCCTCGCGCTTGCCAGCGACGGCGCGCTCCACGTTACCGACGATGCGTCCTACCGCCTCTACGAAAACGTTGTAGTCCAAAAATTTCCGCCCGCTAAACTACGACGACGAGAGGAGAGTATAGCTTAGCACCCGGCTTGTCAGCGGTTTAGCAGTCAGCACTTCGACCAACCGGCGTCTTGGCTTATCGCTGACTAGCTGACCAACTGTTCCGTCGGCTCCCCGTAGAACTGCTCGACGTAGCGACGTTGCACGGCGTTGAGGCCCCGCGAGTACCACACCATCACCACGTAGCGTGGCTCCTTCGGGGTGCTCTTCGGGTACATGCCGCACTCCATCGGCAGGCGGTTGCCTTTGCGGGCGTTGCACTTGGTGCAGGCGGTGACCACGTTGTCCCAGGTGTTCGCTCCACCGCGTGAAAGCGGCTTTATGTGATCGCGCGTCAGGGACTCTCTGCGGTTCAGGTCGTTCCGGTGTTTGCCACAGTACTGGCACCTGTAGTTGTCGCGCGCAAAGAGTACCGTGTTTGTCACGTGCTTTCTCAAGCGCCGTGGTATCTCGACGAACTTGACGAGCCGGATGACCAGGGGATAAGGATACTCGGCTCTTTCCGAGCGAAACCGGCGCTCCAGGTTGGCCTCCACGATCTCTGCCTTCTCGGAGACGACCAAGACGATGGCCCGCTTCACCGGTACCAGAGCCACGGGCTCGTAACTAGCGTTCAGGGTTAAACAACGTGCCACGGCCAGAATATTAACATAACCGGATGCTTAACAGCCATACAATTTCAATGCGTGGAAGAAGCGTCAGGAGAGCCTTCAGGGTCCGATCGCCGCGGTCTTCGACGCTCGCAAGATGGCGTCGAGGATCGGGTCAGCGGAGTCGCGCACCGGGTCCGCCACCGGCAGCCTGGTAGTCGCCGCAACACCTTCGATGAACGCTCTGGCCGCGCCTTCATCGAGCCCCTCCGTATTAATGCTCACCGCGACCACCTGCG
>JALZFJ010000346.1 GCA_030867425.1 Actinomycetota bacterium
TTGCCGCTGTGACGCAGTTGGGGATAGCGGTCGAGCTTACGGCGCCGACGTTCCTGATCGTGCTGGGGGCGGTTGCATTGGCTGCAGCGATAGCGTTTGGGCTTGGGAGCCGGGAGGTGGCCCAAGATATCATCGAGAAGGCCTACAACCGGCGCGACGAGGTACAGGACGGCACCGCACGTGGTGGGCAAGAAGAGGGGACCACTTCCCGGTAGTAGTGTTAGGGGCTAAGTGGTGTGCCCGCGGAGCAAAACCCCTTTAGATCGTCTTGACGCTCATAAGGAGTCATGCGAGCGCACCACATAGCAACTAAACCAAAAGAGCCTCCCACGTAAAAAGAGCTCGAGGCATCCAGAAGCCGTTTAGGTAGCTAGGTCCTCGACCCCGAGGACCCGAAGATAACCTGAGTGTGTGAAAGAGCTCTTCGTGAAACCTAAACATCACGTCATGAGAATAGGCGCGACTAGCGTTGAGGGACACCCTGGGATGCTCGACCATAGAGTGGAAAGAACAGGAAAGAAGCCTAAAAAAGAGCCGTTGCCGATGCCCTGCGCTAGGGCGGCTGAACAAGGAATAGAGCGAAGAATGGAGAGCTTATGAGCGATCTGCAAGGACCCAGAGTTCCGGGCGAAGAGCGGTCCAGACGCGGGCTAACGGGAGGCAGGATCATAGCGGCCCTGATCATCCTGGCCGTGCTGGCCCTGCTCGTCCCTTTAACCTGCCAGGCCTTGGGGGGGTCCGACACAGAGGAGTCCTCCCAGGAAGGAGGCTCTCAGGAGGGCACAGAGGAGACGACAAGCTCGGAGAACGCCGCGAGCGGTGCTGCTGCCGGCGGGAGCGAGGGAGCGCAAGCCCCTTCGGGGGAGATATCCGGCCTCGAAGACAAGAGCGGCGACGGGACGACGCTTACCGTCGGCAACGCGACCCTCAACGGGATCAACGGTTGGATAGCCGTCCACCGAGACGACGGGAACGGCAATCCGCAGGTTCCCCAGTCCGTCGGCCAAGCCCCCCTCAGCGAGGGCGAGAATACCAACGTCATGGTCGCCCTAGACGAGCCGATCAGCTCCTCCCAGACACTCCACGTCATGCTCCACGCCGATGACCCCGCGGACGAGACCTATACCTTTCCTAATGGCGATCCGCCCGTAGAGGTGAACGGAGAGGTCGTAGTCGAGCCCCTTCGGTACATGATCGGAGGCGAACGGGCTACTCGCGGCACAACCGACGGTGAACCTCTGCCCAAATCTGGAGGACCGGACGTCCTGGTATTGTCGGGTGCGGCAGTCCTGCTTCTGACGACAACGCTGCTCATGGGTGCGTTCCTCCTCGTAAGGCGTCGCCAATTGGACTATAGGAGCCGCTAGTATAGGAAGAAGCGGTGAGGGTGGGAGAAATGAGACCTAATGGTTGTTACCGGGTCTCTTTTCTTCCTGGATTGATACTGGACCTCTAGAGCGTGTTATGAACCGCCGTACGAGGGCTAGGGGCCTCGGCAGCGTCGATAATCTCCGCGACCTACTCCGGGTGGGAGGCGGCCGCTGCGCGGCTCGCGCCTATCTCCCGAACTTGCCCGCCGAGACGCTCGGCCATCCACCGCTGCGCCTCCGGTGCACGGTTCGTTGGCCTTCCGTCCTCCGCTCTTACCCAACCCTTGCCCGGTACAGATCGGCGCGCTCTCCCTCTTGGGCGGCACGGAAGTCACGGAGCCGGCGCTGTTTGTTCCGGCGATGCTCGGTTTGCTGATCACGGCGTTTAGCGAAGAGTTGTTCTACGGGAGCATCGTGTGGCGCGCTCTGGCGCCTACGGGGGTGACGTGGGCGGTGGCTGTTACTTCTTTGTTTAACGGTCTGTTTTACCTCGGCAGGTTGGGGTCGGCGGAGCCCTGGCCCGAGGCGGTTTACCTGACGGTACTGGCTACCGGCGCCGGCTTTACGTATGCGGCTCTGAGGTGGCGCACTGCCTCGACCTGGTCCGTGATAGCTCCATTTTGTTTTGGGCGTCATAGGTGGGATCTCGACGCCAGAGACGGAACGGTCTCTGGCGTCGCCGCTCATCATTGCCATGACGCTGGGGTTCGTCGGGTACGGGCTGTTCCTAGTGCGCAGCCCGCCTGTACGGGCTGACGGCGACCCGCCGGTACAGGAACCGGCGCGCGGTGAGGTGGTTTCCGAGGATGTGCGGCAGGGAACCATCTGTTTTTGAAACGGCTCAAAGATAGGAGGGCAAGCGTGGCCTACAGCGTTATGGTCTGGTTGGTGAACCCGGGCGTGCACGCCCAACAGGAGGAAGAGGAGGTGCGCCTCGCCGACGGTGCCGAGAGTGTGCCAGGGGCTGCATCGGGCGAGAACATAGGGTACCCAATCCCCCGGATGGTATACGGTGTCTACGAGACCCAGGACGAAGCCGAGCAGGCCCTCGGGGAGATCTCAAACACGTTGCAGCAGAACGCCCCGCTCAGAATTTCCTCGCAGGCCAGCAGGATATGGCTCATCCCGGCGGACAGGGTGCACTACGTGGTCTGCAGCGAGGTCGAGCGGCCTATGGACAGGCAGTAGAGCGCG
>JALZFJ010000354.1 GCA_030867425.1 Actinomycetota bacterium
CCTCTGGGTCGCCGCCACCGACATGCTCGTCGAAGGAAGGCACTTCAAAGGTTGGGCTTCCCCGGAGGATGTCGGCTACAAAGCCGTCGCGGTCAACGTCTCGGACGTCGCGGCGATGGGCGGCGTCCCGCGCTTCGTGCTTGCTTCCGGCGGCGCGGACGACGCGGAGACCACCTTGCGTTGCATGGAGGGCGTTGTGCGAGCGTGCGAGGAGTTCGGGGTGTACCCCTTGGGCGGCGACACGACCGGCGCGGCGGCGCTCACGGTGGACATAGGCATCCTCGGGCAGCTCGTTCACGCGCCCGTGCTGAGATCCGGGGCCCGCCCCGGGGATATTTTGGCCGTGACCGGCGAGCTCGGGGCGTCTGCGGCGGGGTTGCTGGCGCTGGAGACAGGGGACGCTGATCCGGAGCGGCTCGCGAAGAAGCACCTGCGGCCCGAGCCTCGAGTAGATTTGGGGTGTGCGGCGGCCCGGCTCAAGGTGCACGCCATGATCGACCTCTCCGACGGCCTTGCCTCCGACGCCGGGCACCTCTGCGAGGCGAGCGGCGTCGGTTGCCGCATAGACCTCGGTTTCTTGCCCGTCGCCGGCGATACCCGGGAGTACGCGAACTCTTTGGGCCGCGACCCAGAGATCCTAGCGGCGACCGGCGGCGAGGACTACGAGCTTCTCGTGGCCGCCCCCGAGGAGGTCGTCGGGGCCTTGGCGGCGGAGTCTGAGGTCCCAGTCACAATGATCGGGGAGGTGACGGCGGAAGGGGTGGTCTTTCTGCGCGACGGCGAACCGGCCGAGAACCTCTTCGGCTGGGATCACTTTAGATAGCTGTCAGCTTGAATAGCTGACAGCCGAAAGCTTATCGCTGATTGTTTGAGCTGAGTTTGGGGAGCGCTTTCCGGTGGTATGGAGAACCCGAGAAGCTTCCTGAAAGGAGTACGGAGCCGTGCCATACGAGGAACTGGACGACCTGCCGGATAGCGTCAAAAGGAACCTTCCCAAGCACGCTCGGGAGATATATCTGAAGGCATACAACTCCGCCGAAGAGCAGTACGACGAGGAGGACCGTCGCCACCGAGTCGCCTGGGCCGCGGTCGAGCAGAAGTACGAGAAGAACGAAGAAGGCGAGTGGGTCGAGAAGGAAGAGTAGGTTTCAGCAGGAAGGTGGGCCTTGTGATCCTGCAACCCTCGAACCTCCGACTCTTAAGGCCGCCGTTCGCAGTATAAACCTCGCGCCTGGACGCTTCACTTTTTTAACGAGCTTTTTACAAACGGCTCTTCGAAGAGAGCTCATTGGAACAAACGCGCCGGTCGCAGCTACAATCCGGCGGGCGAGAGAGCGGAAGGGGAATTCATTGGAGATCGGGGTGGAGAGGCTGACGGTACGCACCAAACGCCCCTTTGCCATCACCCGCAGTTCATCGGAGACCTTCAAGCGCGTGGTCCTGACGCTCGAAGAAGGGGGATTCGTGGGCCGCGGCGAGGCCGCTCCCACAAGCTACTACGGCCAGGACGCGGCCGGCACCGCGGACGCCCTCGGGCGGATCCGGGTGCGCGACCCCTGGGATATCGAGGGCACCCTCGACGAGAACAGGTCTTTGCCCCCGACGGCCCTGGCAGCCCTCGATTCTGCGCTGCACGACTTGGCCGCCAAGCGCCTCGGCGTCCCAGTCTACCGGCTCCTCGGTCTCGCCCGCCCCGAGCCCGCGAGCGCTTACACCTTAGCGATAGCTGATTCCGAGACCATCCTCAGGGAGGCGAAGGAGCTCGCAACTTTCCCCGTCTTGAAGATAAAGGTGGGGAGCGAGGAGGACCTTGAGAAGGTCCGGGCGGTGTCGGAGACCTCCGACGCCGACCTTTGGGTGGACGCGAACGAGGCCTTCTCCCCCGACGAAGCGATCGAGGTCGCGCGCGAGCTCAAGGCCGCCGGTGTCCGCCTCATCGAGCAACCCGTTCCGGCAGCGGCGGGTCCCGAGGCGCTGCGCAGGGTGACCGAGACCATAAGCCCCCTACCGGTCATCGCCGACGAGAGCGCTGTCGTAGCCCGGGACGTGCCCGCGCTCGCGGGAAGTGCTTCCGGGGTAAACGTCAAGCTCGCTAAGTGTGGCGGCATCCGCGGGGCGCTGCGGATGATCCACACCGCCCGGGCACACGGCATGCTCGTCATGCTTGGCTGCATGGTCGAGACGTCATTGGGGATTGCCGCCGCGGCCCAGGTCTCGGGCCTCGTGGACTTCGTGGACCTCGACGGCGCCCTGCTCCTAGCTTGCGACCCCTTCGAGGGCCTGGACTACGAGGACAGTCGCATCCTCGTCTCCGAAAAACCGGGCCTCGGCGTGAAGCCGCGATGATCCCGCAGGAAGGAAGCGCCCGGCGGTACGCCGTCCTCGCCGAGGGATGGTTCGCCAACCGCCACTCCAAGACCGCGCACGGTTTGATCCACTACGGACGGGACGAAGTGGTCGCCGTCATCGACTCGACTCTGGCCAGCCGGCGCGTCCTCGACGTGATGCCGGACCTCCGGCGCGACGCGCCCATAGTCGGCACATTAGCGGAAGCTCTGAAGAGCGATCCAACCTCCATCCTCGTCGGGCTCGCCCCAGCCGGGGGGCGGTTGCCACAGGAGTGGATGGAGACCCTAAGGGAGGCGGCGGAGAACGGGCTCGAGATCGTCAGCGGCCTCCACCAGCGGCTCGCGCCGGAGTTCCCCGAAGCGAAGGTCTGGGACGTACGCGAACCGCCGGAAAGCGTGCCGCTCTTCTCGGGGGAGGGCTTCACGGTAGGACCAAAGGTCGCGCTCACCGTCGGCACTAACAGTGCCATCGGCAAGATGACGGCGACACTCGAAGTGGAGCATGCCGCCCAGGAAAGGGGCCTGAAGCCGGAGTTCGTCGCCACGGGCCAGACCGGCATCGTCATCGCAGGGTGGGGCATATGTATAGATGCCGTGGTCTCGGACTTCGCCGCCGGAGCTACCGAGCAGCTCGTCCTCGAAGCCGCCAGACGTAATCCCGAGCTGATCCTGGTAGAAGGCCAGGGCTCCCTCGGGCACCCGGCCTACTCCGGGGTCACGACCGCCCTCTTGCACGGCTCTTGCCCCGACTGTTTGATCCTCTGCGCCGACGCATCGGAGGAAGATGTTTTTGAAGGTGTTCCTTCCCCGGACCCGAAAGAGATTAGCGCCCTCTACGAAGGGGTTGCCGCCCTCGTAAAACCCGCACCCGTGGTGGCGGTGAGCGTGAACACCCACGGGCTGGATGATGCGGCTGCAAGAAGGTTCGTGGACCACATCTCCACTACGACTGGCCTCCCCGCCGCCGACCCGATCCGGACCGGCGCCGGACCTATCCTGGAGGCTGTGATGGGCTAACGCAAGCCTTATACGAGTCGAACCTTCAAAAAACATTCCAATTATCGTAGGAACCAACGCTTAAGCTTGCTTCTCTCGCTCTATTACAAGGACGAACCCACTAATCGAGGGCACGAACATGGTAGGCAGCTTGACTTTTTGAGGCGGGTATCGATTTAGAGAGGTTCGATCGCTATACAAGCGAATACTGGTCCCACTGTTTCTGGCCTCGTTGGTAGGTCTCTTATCGCTCTCCTTGAGTGAGAAACCCTCGTCCGGAGCTTCTGCATCTGACCCGGCTGACTGGTGGCACGGGGTTCGTGTGAAAGATTCAACACGGTGGCTAAGCGTGCTACGAGGACAATAACGCGTCCGTTTGACAGACCACAGCTTTGATAGCTGGCGAAGACTTCGGCTGGGCCTGACTCCCTGCCGCTATACCATTTTTGAGATGCCTGATAACGGAATGCTCAGGCCCCGCTACTCACGAACTACCTACCTCCGTTCTTTCGGTGCGGTTCGAGGGAGATAGCAACCCTGTTGACCCACCGGCGCTTCCAATACCGCTGTCCCACCTCCTTGCCGCTGTGGTCTAAAAGAGAAGTTTGGACGAACGGTGGTTTTTCGAAACGAAAATACAGATCTAGAGAATATAGGACTCTAAGAGTCGTAAACATTCGGGTATGTTAGTATTTCCTGCGTGGGCAGGTGTTTGACCTTGAACGCCAGTTACGAGCCCGTGGCACTGGTGCCTGTGAAGCGGGCTATCGTGCTCGTTGTCTCCGAGAAGGCCGAGATAGTCGAGGCCAACCTGGAGCGACGGTTCCGCTCGGAGAAAGCCGAGTACCCCTATCCTTTGGTCATTCGGCTCGTCAAGTTCGTCGAGATACCGCGCCGTCTGCGGCGACACGTGACGAACGCCATCCTCTTCGCGCGCGACAATTACAAGTGCCAGTACTGCGGCAAGCACCGCAACGACCTGAAGCGCAAGGAGTGCCTGACACGCGACCACGTGAAGCCGCTTAGTTGTGGCGGCGCGAACACCTGGGACAACGTTGTCACCGCCTGTACCAAATGCAACGCGCGCAAGGGCAACCGCCTGCCGATGGAGTGCGGCATGTATCCCAAGAGCACCCCCAAAGAGCCACGCTACGTGGTGATGGTGTGGTACTCGCGGGGGCTCAACGCTGTCCAGCGCCGCTACGTCGAGCAGTTCTATGGGGAGCCAACTGACCAGCTGGCCGGATAGTTAGCAAAAGACTGGGATCTGACCAGCTGAAATCGCTTGTTATACTTTGTTTTCGTTGTCAGAGTTTAGTGGGCGGGATCTTTTGGATTACAGCGGTTTCGCTGAGGCGACTGTGCGCATTGTCGGTAACGTCGAGCGCGCGGTCGCGGGCAAGCGCGAGGAGATTTTTCTGGCCATGATTGCCCTACTCGCCGGGGGACACGTCCTTATAGAAGACGTCCCCGGAGTAGGGAAGACGCTTTTAGCGAAGGCTTTGGCGCGTTCGATTGGGGGCGAGTTTAGGCGCATTC
>JALZFJ010000377.1 GCA_030867425.1 Actinomycetota bacterium
TGGAACCCGAGTTGATGTTCGAGATCGCCGAGCGCAACGGGGTCGTCCTCCGGTACGCCTCCGTCGAAGAGGTGCGCCGAGCCTACGATTTCAGCGACCTACAGTCCTTCTTGGACATCTACTACGAGGCCACCCAGGTGCTACTTCACGAGCAGGACTTCTACGACCTGACCCGAGCCTATCTACAAAAGGTCGCGTCCCAAAACGTACGCCACGCCGAGATATTCTTCGACCCGCAGGCTCACACCGATAGAGGAGTCCCGTTCGAAACGGTGATAACGGGGATACGCCGCGCCCTGGTAGACGGCGAGCAACAGCTAGACGTCTCCTCGAAACTAATAATGTGTTTTCTGAGGCACCTCAGCGCCCAGGAGGCGATGGAAACCCTACATCGCGCGCTGCCGTACGAAGAGTGGATCGTTGGTGTCGGGCTCGATTCCTCCGAGGTAGGACATCCGCCGGAGGATTTCAAGGCCGTGTTCGACACAGCGAGAGAGCACGGGTTCCTGACGGTCGCTCATGCCGGCGAAGAAGGACCACCGGAGTACATCTGGCAGGCGCTGGAAGAGCTTAAAGTGACCCGGATAGACCACGGGGTTCGCTGCGTAGAAGACCCCCAACTGGTAGAGAAGCTAGTAGCAGAACAGATACCTCTGACCGTCTGCCCGCTCTCCAACGTCAAGCTGCGCGTCTTCGATTCCATCCAGGACCACAATCTCAAGCGGATGATGGATCTGGGGCTGTGCGTAACAGTAAACTCGGACGATCCAGCGTACTTCGGCGGTTACATAGCCGAGAACTTCCGTGCCGCGCAAGAGGGGCTTCATCTGTCCCGGGATGACGTCTCCCGGTTGGTAAAGAACTCGTTCCAAGCCTCGTTCCTGAGCGCAGGAGAGAAGCAGCAGTTGTTGGATGAGCTAGATGACTATTTCGCGTCGTAGTTCTAGCTTTGCTCTTGCTTTAACTAGCCCAACAGCCGCGCATCCGCGACGATCGCCCGCCGGTTTCCTTCTATCTCCTCGATAGTGCGGAGCACAACCGTTAAAGGTGGTAGAAAAGCGACTCACGCCGACCGCCGGTAGGCACGCGGTGCCTCGTAACGATGAGTCGGCGCAGATGCCAGCTCGCTAAGAGCCGTCCGGTCGCTACGTGCCCGTCCCGTTCTCGCCCTGGGCGATATAGCTAAACTACCGCGTTGACCTCGGCGCCCAGGAGCAGCATAGCTGCCGAGATAAAGAGGTACAACAGCAGCATGATGGCCGCGCCGAGGCTGTCGTAGGTCGCAATGTTCGAGTCTACACGAACTCATTCCACCTCATCGACTCGCTAGCCGGCGAAGAGCCGGAGATCAGCTGCTACCGCATAACCGGGCGAGGATGCCAACCGGCGGCACTGTTTGTCGAATAGGCCTACCGCGGCAACGGCACGCCCAGGTGCTCGTAGGCCCTTCTAGTGGCGACGCGGCCTCGACTAGTGCGCTGGATGAGGCCGCTCTGTAACAGGTACGGCTCGTAGACGTCCTCGACCGTGTCGCGGGCCTCGCCTAAAGCCACGGAGATCGTGCCGACTCCCACGGGACCTCCGTCGAACTTCTGGATTATGAGGCCGAGGTAGTCCCGGTCTACCCGGTCGAGGCCGAGATAGTCCACGCCCTGCATCTCCAGGGCCGCCTCCGCCGTCGCCTCGTCTATATTACCGTCGCCTACGACCTCCGCGTAGTCGCGGACGCGCCTCAAGAGACGGTTGGCGACGCGTGGGGTGCCGCGGCTGCGGGTCGCGAGCTGCTCGGCGCCTGCTTCGGTGGTCGGGATCTTGAGTATCCCCGCGTTCCTGACCACGATCTTCTTGAGATCCTCGGGTGAGTAGTAATCGAGTCGGGCGGAGAAGCCGAACCTGTCCAAAAGTGGCTTCGTCATCAGGCCAGTGCGCGTCGTCGCACCGACCAGGGTGAAGCGTGGCAGGTCCATCCTTATGGTGCGTGCCGACGGTCCTTGCCCGAGCACTAGGTCCATCGCGAAGTCCTCCATCGCGGGGTAGAGGACCTCCTCGATCTGCCTATTTAAGCGGTGAATCTCGTCTATGAACAGGAAGTCACCCTCCTCGAGCGAGGTCAGGATGGCCGCCATGTCCCCAGCCCGCTCGAGGCTCGGCCCGCTCGTGAGCTGTATGCTGACTCTCATCTCGCCCGCGAGGATCCGGCACAACGACGTCTTCCCCAATCCTGGCGGCCCCGCAAGCAGCATGTGGTCCAGAGGCTCCTTGCGCCTCTTCGCCGCCTCGACGAATATCCGCAGGTTCTCCTTCAACGCCTCCTGCCCGACGAAATCGTCGAGCGTCTGGGGCCTTAAGGTGGGCTCGTCGCCCTCCGCGTCCTCCGCTGCGTCTATCGGCCGCTCGAAGTGCGCCGCCCCCGTTATATCCTCGTCGGGCACCCCGCCTGGGCTAACGGCCTCGTCTGGACCGTCGCCCACTGTGAAGTCGTCCATCTCCTCCATGCCGTCGAACCGGTCCTCCGAGTTCAACGCCTCGTACCGCCTATCCGTCGTAACGCCTCCTTAACGTACCTCTGCACCGTGTCCTGCGGCGGCACCTCTTTGAGCGCCTTCTCCGCCTCTTCCATCGAGTACCCCAAGGCAGTCAGGGCCTCCCGCGCCTCCACGTAAGGTCCGCCGACGTCTCCGCCGAAGATGCCCGGATCGAACGCGGCGAGGTTCTTCCCCCGGAGCTCGAGCACTAGCCGCTCGGCCGTCTTCCTGCCTAGGCCTGGCACCGACGCCAGCTTGACGACGTCGCCGCGCCCGACCGCCTCAGCGACCTCCTGCGGCCCCATCGCAGAGAGTATCGAGAGGGCGAGCTTCGGACCGACCTTGCTCACCGCTGTCAAAGAGTCGAACGCCGCCCGCTCCCCCCTGTCCGCGAAGCCGAAGAGGAGCATCGCATCCTCGCGCACCACCATCCGGGTGTGCAGTACGCACTCCTCGCCTATCGATGGCAGGGCCCTCAGGGTCGCCGCCGACGATGAGGCCCGGTAGCCCACGCCCCCGACGTCTATCACGACGCCCTCCGTGTCCTTCTCTACCAGTTGTCCGCGTAGCCTGTGGATCATAGCCTAAGGATTATCCCGCAATACAAGCTATTTCCCCACCCCCACCTTGCCGCCAATCCGAGAAGAGAACGCGTGGCAGACGGCGATCGCCAGCCCGTCCGCAGCGTCGTCGGGTTTGGGGATCTCGCGTAAGCGGAGGAGGGACTTGACCATCTCCTGCACCTGCCGCTTCTCGGCTCGCCCGTAGGAGGTTATGGCCTGCTTCACCTGAAGCGGCGTGTACTCCGCAACCTCGATCCCGGCCCTGTACGCCGCGAGTAACACTACCCCGCGCGCCTGGCCGACCGTGATCGCCGTCGTCACGTTGGTGTTGAAGAAGAGCTCCTCGACTGCCACCGTCTCGGGCCGGTACCCCTTCACGAGCTCCGTCGCCCCGTCGAAGAGCCTGCTCAAGCGGCGAGGCATCTCCCACTGCGACGGCGTCGTTACGGCTCCGTGCTGGACGTAAGAGAGGCGGTTCCCCTCTTGGCGGATAACGCCCCAGCCCATCGTCGCCGTCCCCGGGTCTATCCCGAGTATGATCCTGCCCCCGCGTCGGTTCGTCAAGTTCACCGCCATGGGCAAAGGTTAACCCGTCCCCGAAATCCTTGCACCGCTCACCACATATGGTACTCCATCCCCGCGTAACCACTACGCCCGGAAGCCAATGGTCGTCCGCTGGGCGCTGAAATAGCTGGTAGCATTCGGGGCGATGTTCGGAAGACGGGAGTAGAGAGCATGACTGACTATCTGCCCGATGTGTATCAAAAGTTCGAGCACCGCTACCCGGTGGTCAAGGAGGCCTTCGACGCTTTGGGCGCCGCGGAGCACGAAGCGGGACCTTTGGGCGAAAAGGAGCGGCGCCTCGTTAAGCTCGGCATAGCCGTCGGCGCGGAGTCGGAAGGAGCCGTCCGCTCCCACGTCCGCAAGCTCCTCGGAGTAGGTGTTGCGGAGGAGGAGATCCTGCACACCATCGTCCTCGCCCTTACCACCGTAGGCTTCCCCGCCACAAACGCGGCTCTGGGCTGGGCAGAAGAGGTCTTCGCCGAAGAAGTCCGTCCTTAAAGCGGGATGGTCAGCTTCTACCGGCGTCAAATAGTACCGGCAACCCCCATTGTCAGAGGCGGTCGCCCAACAAGCCGGGAAGCGCGAACACCGCAACTAACCGCTGGCGCCGCGTGTCCCGGGCTTGCCCTCAAACGACACCGGGGAGCGCAGTTGGCAGTCCGGCCGAAAGGAGAATAACAGAATGGCAACCAACGAAATCGACATCGGCCTCGAGCAGGCCGTGGCGTTCCTGCAAGGCGGGGTACGACGACCCAGCATCGAGGCGGGGCTGCGGGTGATCGAGACCTGGGAGCAGAGGCTGGCGGCTTCCGAAAACCCCGAGCTTTTGCCCATAGCAGAGAACCTCGCCGACTTGAGGATTCAGCTGTTGGCGGGCGACTTCGACCCGGCCGCGGTGGGACAACTGATGGTGACGCTGGGAGAGCAGGTCCAGGCGGTGGCCGAAAGCGACGTCGGGGCTCCGGTCGCCGATAAGCTGTCGCAACTGGGCGCCCTGTTGACCGATCAGGGCAACGCGCTCATGAGTCAGTAATGAATAACAATCGGGAAGGAGGCGTGGCATGAGCAGCGACGAAGAGTCGCAGAGGGAAGAACCCACGGCCGAGCGGATCGACAAGGAAGTTGAGCAACGCGAGCTGGAGAGCGCCGGATGGGAGAAGATCGAACGCGAAGGCAAGGTAGCCTGGCGGAACCCGAAGAGCGGCTTCTTGTACCCGCAGGGCACGGCGATAGCCCTGGTCAGGGAGGGCGCGGACCTCGGAGACGTGCCCGGGCAGCCGGAGGGCGAAGCTTAGAAGAACCTGAACGCGAGACTACAGCGGTTTGCCCTGTCATTGGCCCATCAGCTCGTCAGTGCGTACTACCTGCCTAGAACGCCTCCTACGCAGGCGTTAGCATGTCCGTGGTGTTGCGGTTAATCTGCTCTACAAACCGCTATACTTAGGATCGATGGTTCGCGGGCATAAAGAAGCCCCGTCCGGTGAAGTGGGGCTTGTGCTCGTGTCGCCTTAGGCCGGCTCCCGCTGCTACCCGGCGACCTTCGCCATAAGCGTGTCGGTAACGTTAGGCGAAGGGGCGGGCAGCTACAGGCTCGACGTGAGCCCGAGCAAACCGCACAGGAGGTGTGCCTCGAGCCGACTTTTGCTCGAACCTAATTGTGATTCACAGCCCTCGCTTGTACCACAATTACCTGTTTAGGGCGAATTTTGGGGCAGAGCCTGGAAGACTGCTTCTGCCCAAAAAGTGTCCTAGAAACAGGACTCTTTAGGCAAAGCCACCCTAATGGGCAAAGAAACGCACAAAAAGAGGCGGGCCCCCGAAGGGACCCGCCTCTCAGTTGCTAGCCGGGCTCTTCTCTGAGCTCGGCTAACTACTTGCCCTAGTAGTAGCGCTTACTACTTGATGATCCTTCGGGCCAAAAGTCCTCCACCGACCAACAGCGTACCCGCGCCCAACGCGATCAGCGAGGCAGAGGCACCACCGGTGGCCGGCAGCGCGGCAGCCTTAGGAG
>JALZFJ010000228.1 GCA_030867425.1 Actinomycetota bacterium
TCACTGGGGAGGGGGTGGAGGTCGGGGACGCCGTGATCGGGCTGCTATCCAGCGGGCTGCACACAAACGGCTACACGCTCGCCCGCAAGGTGCTCGAAGACGCGGGCGTCGCCTACGAAGATACGCCAGAGGGCTTAGACCGCACGATCGGGGAGACGTACCTGGAGCCGCACCGGGCCTACGTACAGGAGACTCTCGCCCTCAGGGAGGCGGTCGAGGTGCGCGGGATGGCCCACATCACCGGCGGCGGTCTCCCCGGCAACCTGCCGCGGGCTTTAGGTGGCTTGGGCGCACGTCTTTATACCGATCTTTGGGAGGAGCCGGCAGTCTTCGGAATTATACGCTCGCTAGGAGGCGTCGCGGAGGATGAGATGCGCCGGGTCTTCAACGTCGGGGTGGGTTTCTGTGCCGTGGTGCCCGAAGGCGAGGCGGAGAAAGCTCTCACGGTAGTGCGGGACGCTGGGTGCGACGCACGGCGCATAGGGGAGGTTGTGGCAGGCGATGGGGTGGAGTTTGCCTCGTAAGCTCCCGGAAGGATCGCGGTTCGCGGTACTCGCCTCGGGGTCGGGGACGAACCTGCAGGCGCTCCTCGAGGTTTACCCGCGGGAGCTCGTGGTGGTGGCAGGGGATAAGGAGGGGGCGTTTGCGTTCGAGCGGGCGCGGCTAGCGGGCGTGCCGGTGGAGTACGTGGCCGTTAGGGACTTCGAGACGCGCGAGGAGTTCGATGGGAAGCTTGCCGACAGGGTAGCCCGGTACGAGGTAGGACTCGTGGTGGGGGCGGGGTATATGCGGGTCTTGACGCCCGTTTTCCTGGACCGGTTCCCGGCGGTGCTCAACGTCCACCCGTCGCTTTTGCCGGAGTTTAGGGGACTTGACGCCGTGAAGAGGGCTTTGGAGGCGGGGACAAAGAGAACCGGGGTGACGGTGCATTTCATGGACGAGGAGGTGGACGCGGGGCCGGTGATCTCTCAAGAAGAGGTACCGATCCTTCCGGACGACACGGAGGAGACGTTGATGGAGCGGCTGCACGCGGTCGAGCACCGGCTTTTGGTGGACGCGGTCGCGGACTACTTTTGGGGAAAGGTGAGGGCATGAAGCGTCGGGCGCTGGTCTCGGTCTCGGACAAGAGGGGGATTGCGGCGTTCGCTCGCCGACTCCACAAGATGGGGTTCGAGATCATCTCGACCGGCGGGACGGCGAAGGTTCTGGAGGATGCGCAGGTCCCGGTCGTCCAGGTCTCGGAGATAACGGGGGCACCGGAGATGTTCCGCGGCAGGGTGAAGACGCTGCACCCGAGGATACACGGTGGCATCCTCGTGGACCTTGAAGACCCGAATCAGGTGATGGAGCTAGTGGACCATGAGATAGGGCCGATAGACCTCGTGTGCGTGAACCTGTACCCGTTTGAGGAGACGGTGGCGGGCGGGGCCTCGGAGAATGAGGCCGTGGAGCAGATAGACGTAGGCGGCCCCGCGTTGCTCCGGGCGGCAGCGAAGAACTTCCGATCGGTCACGGTCGTTCCCGCACCCTCCTTCTATAAAGAGGTAGCCGCGGAGCTCGAGCTTGGCGAGGTGCCCCTGGAGACGAGGCAGCGCCTGGCGCTTGAAGCCTTCCGCAAGACCGCCGAATATGACACCGCCATCGTCTCTTGGCTCGCCGAACGGGTCGAGGTAGACATCCCCGAGGAGTTCCCGGAGGCATTGACGAAGCGCTATGAGAAGAAGCTCTCTTTGCGTTATGGCGAGAACCCACACCAGAGGGCAGCCTACTACGCCGAGGCCGGGGAGGGGTATCTGTTCTCCGGCTTGGAGCAAGTGCAGGGACGGGAGATCTCGTTCAACAACCTCTACGATGTAGACGCCGCACGTACCATACTCGCCGACCTCTCCGAAGGGGGAGGGCCGGCGGCGGTCATCGTCAAGCACGCTAACCCGTGCGGGGCGGCGATCGGCGAGAGTATCCTCGAGGCGTACCGCAAAGCTTTTGAGTCCGACCCCGTCTCGGCCTTCGGCGGCATCGTGGCGCTGAATGAACCCGTGAGCGGGGAACTCGCGGGGGAGATCTCCAGGGTCTTCACGGAGGTGCTCGTCGCCCCAGGCTTCGACATGGAGGCCCGCGAGGTGTTCTCAGCGAAGCCGAACATGATCCTCTTGGAAGCGGGTCCCCTCGCCCGTCCCGAGTTCTCAGGCAAGCATGTAACGGGTGGCCTCCTGCTACAGCAGACCGATCGCGTCGAGGACGATTCCGGGTACGAGTTCGTGACCGAGAGACGACCCTCGAAGTCGGAGATGGCGGATCTGCTCTTCGCCTGGAGGGTGGCGAAGGGCGTCAAGAGCAACGCTATCGTGCTCGCCAAAGACGAGGCGACGGTCGGCGTTGGGGCGGGCCAGACGAGCCGGGTCGAGGCAGCACAGCTCGCGGTTAAGAAGGCAAGTCAGAGGGCTGAAGGGACCGTTGCGGCGAGCGACGCCTTTTTCCCGTTCGCCGACGGCCTCGAGGTTCTGGCCGAGGCCGGCGTGAAAGTGCTCATCCAGCCGGGAGGCTCCAAACGCGACGCCGAAGTGATAAGGGCTGCAGACCAGCACAGTGTGGCGATGGTCATGACCAGGCGGCGCCACTTTTTGCATTGACGGAGGAGATACTTAAGGAAATAGGCCAGGAGCACGAGAAGAGGCCGCGGTTGGTTAAGGGAATGAACCATATGGAGAATGTCGTCTACTAGGGAGCGTCTCTCTATTTGCTCGCGACGATCGGGGTGCTGTTCGTCTCAACGGAAGCGGACCTTCTGGCTGTTTGCGAGGGTAACCTGCGGACGGCGCTAACGGTCCTCGAGCGAGTGATCCTGATCTTCATCATCGCCGAGCTGTTGCACACCGTAGGGGCGTCGTTGCAGAGAGCAAAGGATAGTCGCCGAGCTATTCATCCTTGTCGGCATGATCGCTGTCGTTCGAAGCATCCTGCTCGTTCTCGCTGAAGCCGAGCGAGCCACCCGGAGAAGTTCCTGAACACAGCTATCAAGCTAGGGATGTTGACGGCGCTCGTGAGCGCGCTCGCCGCGGCCTTCTACAGCACCCGCTGCGCCGGCCGCCTGGCTAACGCAGAGGGATCCGGCTAGCGAACCTAGTGCTCCCGAAAACAAAGTCCGTGGCCGCGGTCTGGCAAAATCAGGACGAGTCAGGCCGGTAGCTGAGTGGCAGAGCAGGGGACTTATAATCCTCGTGTCGTAGGTTTTTCTCCCATTTCTAAGCTAGTCCCAACGGGCTATAACAGTAGGGATAAGCTGTCATAAGCTGTCAAATAAACTGTCGAGATTCCCAACCTTCTGGTGCTCCGTTTGAAGCTTGGCCGCTGAGACACAAGACTCCCCGCTCCCTGGCAAGCAGAAGGCCAGAGAGCGTAGACCTCATCTACTTAGACCCACCCTTCAACTCTAACCACAGCTACAACGTACTATTTCGGGACGAGAGTGCTAGGGCTTAGGCAAAGAGAAAGCTGTGAAGTTCGGGAGAAGATTATGAGATGTCATTTCACTCTCCGAATGGCTAGCTCACCGGTTCCTTCTAGCTCATTGAGGTAATTGTCCATCCGCTCGCGTAACTGCTGTGTAGCTTCCCTTAGAGCTTCCTGCTCTGCACGCTCTGCCCTTTGTTGAGCCTGTAGACGTTCTTGGCGTTCCTGCTTCAGTGCTTCCTGCAGGCTTTGAGATTCTTGACGCTCTTGCTCTAGCTCTTCTTGCAGACTCTTATGCTCTTGACGCATGAACTCCATGCGCTCTCGCTCCTCAATCAGGTACTCTTCGCGCTTCTCGGCTAGCTGAACAGACCTCTGCGCGTTTCGCAACGTAAGCACAGCGATAACCAGGATAACAACACCAACCACGAGCGTACCTATCTCGACAACCTCGATATAATCCACTTTTCTCTAACCCCTCCAGAGTCTTGAGACTACAACTTCATCCAGTCGGATAGTCTCCCGATTATCCGTTATCCTGTCAACCCCAATCTCAGGGGCAACAATTGCAAGGAGAAACCCACCCGCAGCATGAGTTCTAGTAGGCCATGTGGTTGGGGTAGCCTAAGTAAGAGAGGAAGGGGTATGGGAACGAACCTGCGTAAGACCGCAGAGAGAAGTTATGAGGTTGGCGTGGTACAGCGTTTGGAGTCGCAGAGCATTCAGCTTCTCAAGTTTGGTCTTGTCCTACGTGGGTTTGACGTGCAGCCGCGTTATTGCTTCATAGGGCTTGAATGGACTCGGGCTAATCGTATCCTTGACCGTTTCTAACCATCGGTCCATAAACGCTCCTGCGGTCAGGCTCTCCGCCAAAGCAATTCCAGCTTCCTTGTCGGCCAGAGCATTACGTAGCTTGGCTCTAACGTCAGCCTTGCTCTTATCATAGACGTAACCCCTCTTGCTGTAGCGTCTTCGTGCTGACCTACCCAACGACCATACTGCCGCTGGTAGATGCTCCCAGCGTACTTTGGTCGTCTTTTAGTCATTATCCTTCCAACAAGCTGTAAAAGCAGAAATACGGGATGGGTGGACCGCGTTTATATAGTTGGTATTTGCTGGTAGACTTGCTTTTAAAGAGGGCCGGTAGCTCAGTGGCAGAGCAGGGGACTTTTAATCCTCGTGTCGTAGGTTCGATCCCTACCCGGCTCGCGAGCCCCCATCGTCTAGAGGCCTAGGACACCGCCCTTTCAAGGCGGCGGCACGGGTTCGAATCCCGTTGGGGGCATGCTCGGGTCCCGAGGATCATCGGCGCGGGCGATTAGCTCAGGGGTAGAGCACCTCCCTTACAAGGAGGGGGTCGCTGGTTCGACTCCAGCATCGCCCACTTTAGAAAATATCTGAAGCTCAAGAACCTGAACGCTCTCCACCTTCAGGGCTTCTACCGGGAGCGCCTGGACTCAGAGCTCTCCGGCTCGACGGCTTTCGTTACCTTACCTGGATGGTCCAGGGACCATCTGCTTGCACGTTGAATAGG
>JALZFJ010000414.1 GCA_030867425.1 Actinomycetota bacterium
GCCAGGGCCGGCTCGATCACCCCGGGCAGCGTCGCCACGTTGCAGATCTGCTGCAGCGAAGCGTAGTCCTCGGACTTCAGGTCCTCAAGGATGCTCTCGGAGGCGTAGAACGTCGCGTCCACCCGCATCTTCCCTTCCTTGGGGATGCGGTACTTAAAGCCGGAGACGTGCTCGATGTTCATCGTTGCTCCCTCCAGAGGAGCGACGTTCAAACGTCCAGGATCACCTGGGCCCGCCAGTCCTCGCCCTCCTTCGTCACGTCTAGCCCGTGGAACGTCGCGCTCTTTATCTCGCCCTGCCACCCGTAGACTTCGAGCTCCAAAGGAGCACCGGACAGGCGCGCTTCGAGAGAGAAGCTTCCCTCGTCGGTCTCCTGGATCCGGGCATCTGCGCGCACCGGGACGAACCCGTCGCCTTGGATCAGGAAAACCAACTCGTTTATCCAGCGCACCAGTAGGGTCTCCAGGTCCGGGGCCGACAACCGCACCGAATCCTCGTCCTTCCCTTCCTTGGGCGGCTCCTCGAACACCGTCATGAGCAGGGCAAGTCGGGACTCGTCGAACAGAGCCTCGACGCTCGAGGCTCGTATCTCGAACCCTACGTCCGCAGTGTGGTCTAGCATGCGGATCATCGCTTCGTGCGCAGAGTGTGTCCCTGCTACCTTGGTCCTTGCCTCGCTCCGGTACCTCATACCCGCATTCAGAGCGCCGCTAACCCCCGCTGCGCTCCCGGCTCTGGCTGCTCTTAACCTTTCGGGGCTACGGACCGTACCCTTCCTCGGGTTTATCGAGTGGGTCTTCGACCAGTTCGTCCGGGTCGAAGTGGTCGGGCTCCACGCGGTACGAGCCGCAGTTGGGGCACATGATCTGGTCTTCCTCGGGATCGACGGGGTTCGCGTTCGCCCGATGCTCAGAGAACACGGTCCGGCAAACCGAGCACACAAACTTTGTATCCGTCACAATTCCTCCCCGTTATCTTCCGGGCCTGCTCGTACAAGTTCTTACATCCTAACCCGAGATCGAGCGTCCTTCACTAGCGAGCAGCTCGCCCAGCCGTTGCAGCTTGTCGGCGATGGGCATCCCGACGTCGCTTACAGCCACCCGCCGCACCTGCTCGCCGAGGGTCGTAAGCAGCGGCCCGGCGGCCGCGACGTCGATCTCATCCGCCGAGAGGAGGCCCCTCAAGGCGCCGAGGTTCCCGGCGATAGGCTCGAGCTCAGGGTCACCGCTCGCCTCCAGCTTCCGTTCCCAGGCCTCTATCTCCGCTACCGTCCGAGCGATCGTAAGTTGGACGACGCCGGCTCGCAGAACTGAGATGGTGGGGTCGAGGTCTTCGGGAACGATCCGGCCCGTCGCCGCTCGCGGAGCTTCGGACGGCGCTTCCTCGGGTGCAACACCGGCCGCCGACGCTACGTCCTCTCCGGGCGAGATTCCACCCTCCGGCGGGATATCGGGGGAAACCTCCGGTGCAGGCGGCACCTCAAGGATGCCGAGCAGTTCCTTTGCCCGCTCCGCCAGCTGCACCTGCGCCACCCCCACCTCCTTAAAGAACGCGGCGAGCCTCTCGTCGCCCGCGGCCTCGGCGTCCAGAGCGTAGGTGTTGCACGTGTCCGTCCCCTGCAGGGCGTGGTAGAGCACGCTCACCAGATTGTAGTGCTCGTCGCGGGTTCCGATAGTACGTCCTCCACCGGCGTCCATCTGTTCCTCCTCCCGATCGGGCGGACACGCCCGTTCGGTATACCCGTGCCGGGAACCACAAAAACGGTTCACTACCCAACCCGAAGGGCTTCCGGCTACGAGATCGCTTGCAGGTAGCAGAGGACAGTTCTCGTGCCGGTGCTCTCCGTAGGACTCACCACGTACCCGCTGGCGTCGTCCTTGTCTTCTATGCGGAAGAACTTGCCCCGCAACTCCTCAGTGGGAACCGTCTCGCCCTCTTCGGTCACCACCTTTAGGCCGAGCTCCCTTATCTCCTCGTAGGTCAGGTGCTCGTCGTCGTAGTGGTCCTTAAGAAGCTCCCTGCCGGAACTCGCCATTTCCAAGCTCCTTTCTCGTTCAAAAATCTTCACGTCCAGCGCTCCGAAGATACAGGACCCGTCGCGACTCTTCAGCGAGCGGCTCGATCAATGGCACGTTGACCCTTTTGGGAGCAGCGCTTATACTCTGCGGGCTGCTCTGTCGGGGTGGCGGAATTGGTAGACGCGCTAGGTTGAGGGCCTAGTGCCCGATGAGGGCGTGGGGGTTCGAGTCCCCCCTCCGACACTCATTCTGCGTAATGCACCACGGGTAAGGCGAGCCTTGCGCGAGGCCCGTGATCGATTTACGCTCGAAAATCCGCGTCCCGGTATATAATTGTGCTAGGACTCGCCTGTTCTCCCCATCCTCCCCGGGCGAGTCCTTTTTTAGGTGTCAGCGATCAGGTGTCGGCGTTTGGCCGGATAGCGATGCCCTGCCAAACGGCTACTACCTTTGTCTTCTTCCTGATACTTCTAACCCATAAAAATCAAAGCTACCGTGGAGAAGGCGAAGAGCCCGACCACGATCAGGGTGATCCGCGTGAGGTTCTTCTCCATGATGGTCGTGCCGGAGAAGGTATCCCCCATGCCGCCGCCGAGCGAGGCCGAGAGCCCCCCGCCCTTGCCGGAGTGCAGCAGGATCAGCGCCACGAGGGCCACGCAGAAGATCGTATGTAAGAACGCCAATACATAAACCATACTGGCCACTCTATCACAGTTCGGGCTACGGGTTCAGCTGCCCATGTTGTTCGCGGCACCGTTCACCAGCTCGGAGAAGGTCTTAATCTCGCGGTCGCCATCGCGCAGTACATTGCCGTCGAGCTCGACGTCCTCGGGCCAGAACCTATGCACCGAGTCGCGCTTGAACAGGAGCGTCAGCCTGGCCACCGGCGCGAGGTCACTCGTCGCCACGACCTCGGTTAGAGGTCTCGCGGGTCTATCCATTTCTTCGTCCTCGGTGGTATATAATGCTCCATCGCGTCTAACAGCAGTTCCAGGTCTCTCTCTATGAGAACTAGAGAGCGGTGATACAGAGGGACGAAACCCTCTTCTACGGCCCCATCGAAGAGCGTAACGAGGGGTTCGTAGTAGCCGTCCACGTCGAGGAGGCCGCACGGCTTCCCGTGTATGCCCAACTGTGCCCAGGAGAGTACCTCCAAGAACTCTTCGAACGTCCCGTAGCCGCCAGGGAGCGTTACGAAGCCGTCGGAGAGGTCGGTCATGAGCTTCTTGCGCTCGTGCATCGAGCCGACGACGTGGAGATTAGTAAGACCCTCGTGAGCGATCTCCCTGGCGAGCAACGCCTTGGGGATAACCCCGACGATTTCGCCGCCTTCTTCGAGCGCCGCGTCTGCCAAGGCCCCCATCAACCCGATCCTTCCGCCACCGTAGACGATCCTTCGCCCCCGGCGCGCGAGCGTCTTCCCAACGCGTCTTGCCGCCTCTACGTAAGAAGCGCGAGATCCTCCCCTGGAGCCGCAGAAGACGCAGACCGTCCGCATCGCCTAGAGCTACCCGGCCCTCGCCGTAAGCCTCCGCAGCCGGTGGTTGGCGGCGCTCTTGCTAATGCCACCGAGCCGGGCGAGTTCGGCGAGCGAGGCGTCAGGGTGTTCGAGACGGAGCTCCAACATCTCCCTTAGCGCCCGGGGCAGCCCTTCGGGATCGAGGCCCTCCAGGACCTCTTGCTGGTGGGCGGCAGCGGCCGCTATGCGAGAGGCGTTTGCGGCGTCGAAGTTAGTGATCCGGTTGGCGTTTCCCTTGGCCTCGCTGACGACGGCACGGGCCTCGTACTCAAGAACGGCCTCATCGAGACCCATCTGGGCTAGGAGCGTCGTCACTCCGTCGGCGCTCTTGGCGTACGCTACCCATCGACCCCGACGGCGCGCTACTTTAAGGGGAGCCCTCGAAAGGGCCGCGACGCGTTTCGCGAACCCCTCGTCTGCGTGGACGAACTCGAGATGGTGGCCGCGGCGGTATCCCGGGCGGGTCACGGAGCCGGCGCCCTGGAAGGTGCCCCTGAGATAGGCGGCACCGGCAGGTCCGGCTTCGCGTAAGGTCCGCTCCCGCTCGGCCCTGAGCTCTTCAGCGGCCTGGACGGCGCGATTTCCCTGGACGTGTACCGAGTAGTGTGACCGTCCGAAGGGGTCCGGCTCGGGCGCAGCGAGCCGGGGCTCGAGCCCGAACTCCGAGCGCCAGAGCCTGACCACCGAGCGAGCGACGGCGGCGCTCGAGGTGCGAAGGGTTACGCCCGAGTCGTCTCGGGTGCCGGCGGCGTCCACGAGGCCGGCGAGCTCCGCCTTGCGGAAGCCGCTGTCCGGGTTTCTCAGGCGGGCGGCGAGTTGGCGCTTGAGCTCATAGGCGAACGAGGGCAAGTTTGCGCACCTCCTCGGCGAGGCGAGAGGCGTCGTGGCGCACCCCGCGGCTCGAGTCCTCGGAGATCAGGCTCGCCTCCCGCACCCGGACGCCTAAAGCCTGGATCTCCTCACGGTCTATCGCCACCGGCGCCGCCCCTTCGGCCTTGTACCGCTCAACAACCTCGACAGGCAGCCTGCTGGAGTGGACGAGCACGTCCGTCACTATCGGGCCGATGTGGTCCGTAATCGTCCGCAGATGGTCCGAGACCGAGAACCCCGTCGTCTCTCCCGGCTGGGTCATCACGTTCGCCACGTACAAGACAGGCCCCGCGAACCTCGCGAGCGCCTCCCGGGTCCCGGCGCCCAAAAGCGAGGGGATCGTGCTCGTGTACAGGCTCCCCGAGCTTAAGACCACCACGTCCGCGTTCTCGACAGCCTCGATCACCCCCGGCGGCGCCGGCGTGCCTTCGGGCTCGACGCTGACCAAGGAGATCCTGCCTTCCCTCTCGTGCATGGCGGAGACGGCCGTCTCTCCCCGTACGACCGCCCCATCATCGTAGCGAGCCACCAGGGTCAGGCTCTCCGTCGCCGCCGGGAAGACCCGGCCCTTTATCCTCAAGAAACGGGCGGCTTGCTCGACCCCCTCCCCGAATCCCCCGGCGATGTCCGAGAGCGCCGCGATAATGATGTTTCCTACCGAGTGATCGGAGAGTTCGCCCTCGCCCTCGAAGCGGTAGTTAAAGACCTCGGCGAGCCGCCTTCGCCCGGACAAAGCCACGAGGCAGTTCCTCACGTCGCCTGGCGGCGCCACCCCCAGCTCCTGCCGCAAACGCCCACTGGATCCCCCATCGTCCGCCACGGTCACGACCGCGACGAGATCCCCGATCCGGTCCCGCAAACCCTGGAGCAGTACGGGCAGCCCCGTCCCCCCGCCAAACGCCACCGCGCGCAAGCCTCCACTCATATCCATTGTCGGTTAGTATAACCGCGAGCTTCGGGCGTTCCCTAACCGGACAAACGCCCCCGGTCGTGCGGCTCGTCGAAGTTTATTACCGGGCCCTTCGGCACGATCCCGGTCGGGTTGATGCTCTCGTGGCTCCGGTAGTAGTGCTTCTTTATGTGCTCCATGTTCACGGTGTCGGCCACGCCGGGCTGCTGATAGAGGTCCCTCAGGTAGCCCCAGAGGTTCGGGTAGTCCACGATGCGCCTCAGATTGCACTTGAAGTGGCCGTGGTAGACGGGATCGAAGCGAACGAGGGTCACAAAAAAGGCCCAGTCCGCCTCGGTGATGCGCTCTCCGCAGAGGTAGCGCTGCTCCCCGAGCACCACTTCCCAATAATCAAGGGCGTCGAAGAGCTCCGTGACCGCCTCCTCGTAGGCTTCCTGAGTCGTGGCGAAGCCCGACCTGTAAACACCGTTATTCACCGGCTCATAAAGCTCGTCCAGCGTCCGGTCCACCTCCTTCCGTAGATTCTCCTGGCAGAAGTCGACGTCGGACCGAGCCTCTTCCACAGCGTCAAACTCATGGTCGAGCATGCGGATGATCTCGCGCGACTCATTGTTGACGATGGTACCGGTCTCCTTGTCCCAGAGCGCAGGGGTGGTAACGCGGCCTGTGTAGCCCGGGTCGGCCTTCTGGTAGACCTCGCGCAGGAAGCGGGCGCCGTTGACTTCGTCGGGGATCTCGCCCGACTCGCCGTACCAACTCCAGCCATCGTCGCCCATGTAAGAGCCGACCACGGACATGGAGATCGCACCTTCCAGCCCCTTGAGCTTGCGCAGTATGATCGTCCGGTGCGCCCAGGGGCAGGCCCAGGCGACGTACAGGTGGTACCGTCCGGCCTCGGCCGCAAAACCGCTCGATCCGTCGGCCGTCACCCGGTCCCGGAACGAGGTCGTGGAACGGACGAAGCGACCCACAGAGTCCCTCGGTACGCGCTCCTCAGTCTTCCACTCGCCCTCGACCAGCATGCCCGGCGTCATTTTGCCTCCCCTCGGTCAGCGTTCTTCAGCTTCTCTGCCGATAGTAAGTTCTCCTCGGAAACCGATTCTATCGGGTGGCGCGGCGGCGCGAGGAGAGAGGTCACCGCCCGGCAGTGATCTTAATCCTTAGACAGCTAAAAGCCGTCCAAATCGCGGTGGCGGACGAAGAGGTCTATCTCGGGGCCTTCCACACCCTCTTCTTTGAGGTGGCGGGCGAGGTCTTCGACGATCGAGACGGAGCGGTGGCGGCCGCCGGTGCAGCCTATGCCCAGGGTGAAGTATGTCTTCCCTTCGGCGCCGTAGCGGGGGATGAGGAAGGCGAGGAGGTCGCGGAGGCGGGCGAGGAACTCTTTGGTCTCGTTTTGCCCGAGCACGGCGTCGCGGACGGGCTCGTCGTGGCCTGTAAGGGGCCTGAGGACGGGATCGTAGTGGGGGTTCGGGAGGAAGCGGACGTCGAGGAGCATGTCCACGTCGAGGGGTGTCCCGTGCTTGAAGCCGAAGGAGATCAAGCTCACCGAAAGCCTGCCTTCGCGAGGCTCGACGAGCCGGGCGAAGAGCTTTTTGGCCTCGGTTACCGAGAGCCCCGAGGTATCCAAGACGAGGTCTGCGATCTCCCTAAGACCCGAGAGGTCGCGCCGCTCGGCCTGGATGGCGGCCAAGACGTCCCCGTTCGTGGCCGCCGGGTGCGGCCTGCGGCTCTCCTTGTAGCGCCTCACCAACGTCCTGTCGTCGGCCTCGATAAAGATAATTTGGGGCTTCCAACCGCTCCCGCCTCTGATAGAGTTCAGGCTCTCCTCTATCTCTCCGCCGAAGTACCGCCGTCCTCGGATGTCCACGACGACGACCATGCCCGCAGCGCCCTCTTTCTCCGAGGAGGCGAGGGCGACGACGTTGGGGATCATCGTTGGGGGCAGGTTGTCTATGCAGTAGTAACCGGCGTCCTCGAACACCCTCAAGGCGTTGGTTTTTCCGGCTCCGGAGAGCCCGGTGATGACCACGAGCCTGCGCTCGCTCTGGGTCTCGGTCCCGCGCGCGAGCGGAGCCTGCTCGCTCACGAAGAGATTTCCAATTCTTCTGCGATAGAAAGCCATTTTGCGCCCCGAGCCTAGCACCGAAAGGGCGAGCTCGCAACGCAGAAGCGCATGTTTAAGGGAAATTTAACGGTGCAACCGGGCGTGCACCTCGCGGGCAACCCTGCCGGGCAGTCCCGGAACGCCCTCAAGCTCTTCCAAAGAGGCACCGAGGAAGGCCTCCGGGGTACCGAAGTGTTCGAGGATCTTCTTTTTGCGCGAAGGTCCCACGCCGGGCAGCTCGTCGAGGACGGAGCTGGTCATCTCCGTGCTGCGGAGCTTGCGATGGTAGGTGTTCGCGAAGCGGTGCGCCTCGTCCCTTACGCGCTGCAAGAAGTGCAGCTCCGGAGAGTCGCGCTCGAGGACCACCGGCTCGGGGCGTCCCGGCTCGAAGACCTCCTCATCACGTTTGGCGAGTGAGCGCAAGGGGATGTCCGGCAGTTCCTCGCCTACTTTAAGCTCCTCGAAGACCGGGACGACCGCGGAGAGCTGACCTTTCCCACCATCGAGTAGTATGAGGTCCGGGGCCTGGGCGAACTTCTCGTCGCCGCTTTTGAGGCGTTCGAGCCTTCGCCGTATCACCTCGGCCATGCTCGCGAAGTCGTCTGCTCCTTCAACGGCCTTGATCCTGAACCTCCGGTACTGGTCCTTGGCGGGCCGCCCGCCCTGGAAGACGACCATCGAAGCGACCGAGTTCGTCCCCATGATGTTCGAGATGTCGTAGCATTCTATCCGCACCGGGAGCTCCGGCAGCGCCAGCTCCTCGCGCAAAGAGTCTAGAGTCGAGGCGACCCGGTCGCGCCGTGTCTCTTCAAGGACCTTCTCGTGCTCCAGGCTTAGCTTGGCGTTCCTCTCGGCCATCTCCAGGATACGCCGCTTGTCTCCCCGTTGCGGACGGCGGACCTCGACCCGGGTGCCGCGAAGCTCGGAGAGGTGCCTTTCGATCGGGACGAGTGCCTCTTCGGGTTCGTCGGTCTGGACGAGCAGCTCGCGGGGGACGGCGGCGGTGCCGTAGTACTGGGGTACGAACTGGAGGGTCACCTCCTCCGCGCCGGCTTCGGCGTAGTTGTCCAGGAGGAACGAGTCGCGGTTCACGATCTGGCCGTCGCGGACGGCGAAGACCTGCACGCAGGCCGACTCGCCCTCGGCGTAAGCGCCGAAGGCGTCGAAGGAGTCCTCAGATGCGAGGGTCGCCTGCTGCCTATCGCGGACGTGGGTGAGTGCCGAGAGCTCGTCGCGGAGCTTCGCGGCGCGTTCGAAGTCCATCTCTTTGGCGGCCTCGCGCATTGCGGCTTCACGTTCCAGGATCAGCCGGTCCACCCGCCCTTCGAGAAAGGCTATGACGTCTGCCACGATCTCGTCGTACTCCTCTTTCGAGACCGCGCCGATGCACGGCGCCGCCGACCGTCCGATGTGGTAGTTCAGGCACGGCACCCCGCTCCTGCGGCCCGGCTCCGGGCCCCGGCACTTGCGGAACGGGAATGTCTTGTTCAAGACGTCTATCGTCGAGTGCACAGAAGAGGCGCTGGGGAAGGGCCCGAAGTAGCGGTAGCGAGGATCGTGTGTCCCCCGCGTGGCGTAGACCCTCGGATACTCGTCTCCCGTGGTTACCACTATATACGGGTAGCTCTTGTCGTCCCTAAGCGAGGCGTTGAAGCGCGGCCGGTGGCGCTTTATCAGGTTGGATTCGAGGACCAGGGCTTCAGTCTCGCTCTTCGAGACGATGAAGTCTATGCGCCGAACCCTCTCCCTGAGCTCCGCAATCTTCGGGCGTCCGTCACCGGATCTCGTGAAGTAGTTGGCGACGCGCGCGCGGATGTTCTTCGCCTTGCCGACGTAGATCACATCGTCTTCGGCGTCCCTGAAGATGTAGACGCCGGGCGAAGCAGGGAGGCGCGAACGATCCGGATAACCGTTTTGAGACATCGAACAAATTATACCGCGTGGG
>JALZFJ010000017.1 GCA_030867425.1 Actinomycetota bacterium
GGCGTATCTCTCGCGTGACTTTCTTGACTTGGTCCTCGGTGAGGTTACCGGTGCCACGCACTTCGTCTAAAGCCGATCCCAACCTCTCACTTAAAGCATCAAACATTCTAAAGCTCCCCAAACAACGCTTCCGCGAACTCGCCGGCCTCGAACGGGTGGAGGTCCCCGAGCCGCTCTCCAACCGAGATAAGCTTTATCGGCACCCCAACCTCATCGGCGATCGCTATAGCGATGCCGCCCTTCGCCGTCCCGTCGAGCTTGGTCAAGATGATCCCGGTCACCCCCACCGTCTCATGGAAGAGCTTGGCCTGCCTCAAGCCGTTCTGCCCCGTCGTCGCGTCGACTGTTAGCAAGACCTCGTGCGGCGCTTCGGGCATCCGGCGCTCTATAACCCTTTTCACCTTCTCAAGTTCCGCCATGAGGTTAATCTTGGTGTGCAGCCTCCCAGCCGTGTCTATGAGCAAAACGTCCGTCCCGTTTACTTTAGCCTCCTCGACCGCCTCGTGTGCGACAGCCGCCGAGTCCGCGCCTCGCTCCCGGGCGACGACCTTCGCCCCCGTTTTTTCACCCCAGCTCTGAAGCTGCTCGATCGCCGCCGCCCGGAAGGTATCGCCTGCGGCGAGCATGACCTTGCCCGGCAAGAAGTGGACGAGCTTGCCGATGTTCGTCGTCTTTCCCGTGCCGTTCACCCCGACCATCAGAACCACTGTCGGCTTGTGCGAGACGTCGAGCTCTACTGCGTTATCGAACAGGCGCGTCGCATGCTCGATTATGAGCTCCTGAAGCTCCTTGCCGCTCGTTATATTCCTCTCCAGGGCCTCCTGCTCTAGTTCGGCGACAAGCTTCGCCGTCGTGGGCACCCCGACATCTGAGGTGATAAGAATCTCCTCAACCCTCTCCCAGAACTCCTCGTCCTCCGCATCCTTAAATTCCGCGACGGCCGCGTTGAGCTGCCCGACGAACGATTCCCGGCTTCGCCGCAAGCCTTGTCGCAGTCGCCCGAACCACCCGCCTCCTGCTTCCTCTTCCTTTACGACCTCCTCCGCTGCCTCGACCTCGAGGTCCCGTACAGAAGCGACCGACTCCGACTTCGGCACGATCACCGACTCGTCCACCGGCTCCAGGGCATCTTCAGTCTCCGTGTCAGCCGGAGGAGGGGTGCCCTTACCAATCCTGGTCTCCTGATTCAGGGTGTCGACGGCTGCTCCGGACCGCTCTTCCGGTTCCTCCTCAGACCTTTTGAAGAAGTTGCGCCATGACCGTCCCATAACGGTGCTATTACTCTCCCGACAAACGCTTGGATACGACGACCGTGGCACCGGAGGCATCCTGTGTGACTCCATAGAGCACATCCGCCGCTGCCATGGTCCTTTTCTGGTGTGTTACCAGCAAAAACTGCCCATCTGGCCGGTAAGAGTCTACCACAGCCAAAAACCGAGCCAAGTTGACGTCGTCCAGAGCCGCCTCGGCTTCGTCGAGCATGCAGAACGGCCCCGAACCCTCGTCGAAACGGCTCAAAAAGATGCTGAATAAGAAAGACAGCGCCAGGAGCGCCCGCTCCCCGCCCGAGAGCACGCGCAGCGGCCTCCACCCGCGTCCCCGGAGCCTCAGCCCGATCTCTACCCCTTCCTCCGAGAGCGAAAGATTCCCCGCCGCCCCCTCCATCATCCGCGGCACCATATCTCCAAAAGCCCGCCGCGCCTTCTCGAAGGTCGCCTCGAAACGCGCCTCTATTTCCTCATCCACGTTTTGTATTATGCGTTCAATTTCGGCGGCGGCGGCTTCGGCGTCGGAGCGTTGAGAGGCGACGAACTCGTGTCGCTCGCGGAGCTGCCCTTCTTGGGAGATGGCGAGCAGGTTCACGTCGCCGAAGTTTTTGAGCCTGCGCGCAATGTGCGTGCGCTCGCGCTCGGCGTTTTCAAGTGAGGTTTCGGACGCACGGCGGGCGATTTCGAGCGTCGCCCCCCACTCCTCGTAGATCTCCACCTCTGCCGCTTTAGCCGCCTCTTCGGCGTGGGAGAGCTCCGCACGTAGCGCGACGGCCTCGGACCTCACCCTGGCGAGCTCTCCGGCCACGTCGCCGATCTCTCCGGTAAGCCTGGCGCGCTCCTCGGTGGTGCGACCTTGTTGCAGACCAGCGGCGTCCGAACGGGAGGACCGCAACCGGGCGAGGCGACCTCGGGCGGTCTCTTCAAGGCACCGGCTGCATTCGACGGTGCGGTGGGTGAGGCTTACCCGGCGGGAGTTCGAGTCAATGACCTCTTTCCCTTTAAGGCCGTTCAGGTTGCGCGAGATCTGGACCCGGCGCTCTCGGAAGTTCTGCAGCTCGGTGCGTGTTTGGACGAGCCTTCCGACCACTTCTCGGGTCTCCGCGTACGCCGATTCCTCAGCGCCGGAAGCAGCGTCCAGCTCCTCCTTAGCCCGTTCCTCGGCCTCCTGTGCCCTGTGCAGCTCGTCTTCGGTCTCGGAGATCTTCGCCTCGACCTTTCGGAGGTTCGCCTCGTCCACCAAGCGCTGCTCGCGCGAGGTTTTAGCCTTTCTCACCCTGCGCCCGCTCTCCAAGACGAGCAGCCGCGCAACGCGGGATGTCTGGGAAGCCAAAGCAGAGAAAGCTTCGACCCTTGCAGTCCCTCTGTCTAGTCGATTTTCGATAGTAGAGACAGTCTCCCGCAAGTCGTAGAGATCCTCCCCGAGCCGGTTCTTCAGTGCGTCCAGACGCTCTTCCTTCTCCACGAGACGAGCCTGGCGAGTGAAGTCTCCGTTGCGGGTCCGGCGGCTAGCGCTCGTGCGGGTGAAGCGCAGGCCATCGTGGGTCACCGCGACATCATATCCCCTCTCACGCGCCATACGTTCGGCACTCTTCACAACGTAGGCTCCCCCGAGCAGACGTTCCAATGACTCCGCGTAGGAATGGTCGAGGACCTCGACGCAATCTAAGAGGGGTTTTCCGGGGGGAGCGCCGTTCTTCGTTATCCCTTGGGCATCCAGGCGCACGATCGTGTGCTCCGTGGGGGCCCTGGAGAGGAGTTTTATTCCCTCGCCCAGATCTTTTGCCAACACGCCCTCGGCCAGGTCTCCCAAGGCAGCCTCGACCGCGGCCTCGTAGCCCGGGCGGGGGCGCAGGATCTCGTAAAGCCGCTTGCCGCCGACCGCGGCCTGTCCCAAACTCCTCAAGTCCCGGATCTCCGCCTCCGTCCTCGCGACGAGCGCGATGAGCATGCCTCGCCGCCGGTCCGCCTCCGACGCCTGCCGAGTAGTCAGAAGACGCATCTCCCCGAGCCGCTCCAGCACTGCCGCACCGCGAACGCGCAGCTCCTCCGGCGCGTGCCAAGTCAGCTTCTCCTCCATCTCTCTGAAACATGCCAGCTCCTCGTCGCCCAAGAACGCCGTCTTCTTAAGCCAGCTCGCTGCCCTCTCGCTCTGCTCCCTCAAAGCTCTAAGCTCACCCGCGATCCGCGCCCGCCGCTCCGCTCCCGCCGCGTGTTCCGTCCGTGCTCGCTTCACGCGCTCCTCCAACTGCCCGCGCGCTTCCTTCCGCCGGGAGTGCTCCTCCTCGAGCCTGCCAACTTCCTCCTCAAGTCGCTCGATCTTCGAGTCGGTTTCGTCGAGCTCGGCTTCGAGGCGGAAGGCTATGCGTGAGCGTTCCACCCTCCTGTCTATACTCCCCTCCAGCCGCAACAACGCGCGTTCGGCGCGCAAGGCCTCAGCCCGCAGGGCCTCTGAGCCGTCCTCCAACCCCCGGATAGCCTCCTCCGCTGCCCGCACACGGCCTTCAAGCTCCTTCTCTACCGCCCTGAGCCGCTTTTCTTCCTCGCGCAAAGCGTGCTCCCTCGCCCGTAGCTTGTCCGCCTCTGCTTCGAGCTCCTTTAGGCGTTCTCGTTCGCCGGCGAGGTCTCCTTTCGCGATCCTGTAGAGGTGAGCCAAAGAGACCTCGCGGTAGCGGACTTCGAGATCCCGGTACTCGCGGGCGGCTACGGCCTCTGCCTCTATCCTCCGTAGCTGCGACGAGAGCTCGAGCTCGGCCTGGCGGCTCCTCTCGAGCCGGGCGGCAGCCTTATCGAGTTTACGGCTCGCCGCGAGTCGGCGTCTGCGGAAGACGCCCAAACCCGCTGCTTCTTCGAGCGCCGTCCTGCTGGCTGTTGCCCCACCGGCGACGATGGCGTCCACGACCCCCTGGCGGAGGATGCTGTGACGCCCGAGGCCCGCTTCTCCAGCGACAGTTCGTACGTCAGAAAGGCGGGCGCGGACGCCGTTAATCCCGTACTCCGTCTCGCCGTCGCGCGAGATTCTACGCGTCAGCGACACCTCCTCGTACGGCAAAGAGATGGTGCCCCCGGAGTTGTCCAAGACCAACGTCACCTCGGCCGCCCCCGCCACTGGCAAAGACTCCGACCCAGAGAAGATCAAATCACCCATCAAGCCCGCCCGCAACAAGCTCGGGCTCCCCTCGCCCAAGGCGAACAACACCGCGTCCGTGATGTTGCTTTTCCCCGAACCGTTCGGTCCGACTATAACCGTAACCCCCTTCGTCAGCGGCATCCGGACCGGACGAGCGAACGTCTTGAAGCCCTTTATGTAGATCGCAGAGAGCACTGGGGACCTATTTTACGCGGTTTTTAAAGTCTGTTCACAGAGAAAAGTGCAGCAAAACAACAGCCGATAACGTTCATTTGCTAAACTGGCTCTGGAATGGAGCAGGGGTGTAGAAAAATCCCAATACGTCGCTCCTTTGGGTTACCTGCGCAAGTTTGCACGGGAAGTAGGTGAAAAACGCGAGCACAAAGGCGTTCAAGCCGGGCGAGCAAGCTCCTACCTCAGGTCAGTACGAAATCCGTGGACCGCATGGCGGAGAAGTTGGTGGAAAGGAGTAGACCATTACCCGCGGTGACCTTTCCGTCCCACTCCCGAGCCTGGTCAGAAGTACATGCTTCGTGACCAGACTAAGATTAGGGTTAATACTCTTTGACTTGAGTAACAACCTTTATCGGGACTCTTTTGTGCGCAGGTTACGCTCCTATGTGCACTTCGACGGCGGCTCGTTCCACCGGACGGACGCCCAGGATCTCGAGCGCCAAGCGCGCCGCGGCCTGTTCGCTCTCTTTGATTGAGTTGCCCTCGCCCGAGGCGACCTCCCTACCGTCCACCGAGACGGCGCTCGTAAAGCGGGGGCGGTGGGGCGGGCCGGCCTTCGCCTGGACCCGGTAGATCGGGCGTAGGCCCTCGGCCTGCAACGTCTCTTGGAGCAAAGTCTTCCAGTCCCTAAGCTCGTTGGTATCAACCTCCGAGGGGTTGAAGATCTCGTCTATCGTACGGAACACGAGATCCTTGTCCACGAGGTAGGCGGCACCGATAGTCGCCTCGATCGTGTCCGCGACGACAGAGTCGTTTATGACCGAGCTCTCAATATCCTCTTCTATGCCCTCGCTCCGTCCAACGGCCGCGAGGAATGTCTTCCTGACCAGGTGGGCTCGGATGCGCGTGAGATCCCCCTCCAAAAGCTCCGGATAACTGTGGAAAACAAGCTCGGCTACCCGGCCGTTGAGTACGGAGTCGCCCAGGAACTCCAACCTCCCGTTCGAGTCGTAGGGGTCGGCGACGCTCGGGTGGGTGAGCGCACGCTGCCTCAGCGGCTCCGGGAGCACGTTTATAAGCTCTCTAATCGACATGATCGTTCCGATCTATTCTACACCAGCGAACGCCACGACCACGTTATGCCCGCCGAAACCCATCGAGTTCGAGACGACGGCCCTGAGGTCCGGGACCGCCCTGGCCTCCTCGACGTAATCTAAGGGCTCGCAGTCGGAGGCGAGTTTGTCTAGGTTAATCGTGGGAGGCAGAACTTTGTGCTTGAGGGCCAGGGCGCACATGATACCCTCCGTCGCCCCTACCGCCCCGAAGGAGTGCCCTGTCATGGATTTCGTCGCCGAAACCGACGCATACGGCAAGAGGCGTGAGATCGCCTTCGTCTCTGGCCCGTCGCCGGTGGGCGTGCTCGTCGCGTGAGCGTTGACGTGCCCTATGTCTTCGGAAGATAGTCCCGCGTCCTCCAGAGCAAACCCCATCGCCCGCTCGACGCCGCGGCCGTCGGGGTCCGGGGCTGTCACATGGTAGGCGTCTGTCGTGCGCCCATAGCCCGCCACACTGGCGATAGGATCGGCACCGCGCCGCTCAGCGTGCTCGGGCGCCTCCAATACCACCGCCCCGGCGCCCTCACTCATCACGAACCCATCCCGGCCGGCGTCGAAAGGTCGACTCGCCCTGTGCGGCTCCTCGTTGCGCGTGCTGATTGCCCGGATCGCACAGAAGCCTGCCATCGAGAGTGGCGTGATCGGGGCCTCCGAAGAGCCGGCGATGACCACGTCGGCATCGCCCCTGCGGATAAGCTCCAGTCCCTCGGCAATGGCCTCGCCGCCCGTGGCGCACGCAAGGACTGGGCACTGGGATGGCCCCGTGGCGCCGAGCATGATAGCGAGCTGGCCTGCGGCCATGTTCGGCACCATCATGGTGATGAGGAACGGGCTGACCCTCTTTGCTCCCTTCTTGTCGAGGATACGGTACTCCCGCTCCCAAGTCGAAAGTCCCCCGATGCCGCTCCCCATCACGATCGCGACCCGATCCGGCGTCTCCCGGACCGTCTCGACGATTCCGGCATTCTCGGCGGCCTCAAGTCCCGCAGCGATGCCGAACTGGGCGTAGCGGTCCATCCGGCGGGCTTCTTTCTTCGACATAAAGTCCGTCGCGTCGAAGTCCGAGCACTCGCCGGCGATGTGCGAGGGGAAGGGCGAAGGGTCGAAGAGCGATATCTCGGCGACGCCGCTCTTGCCGTGGAGCGCGGCATCCCAGAAGTTCTCCGCGCCCACGCCTAAAGGCGTCACAGCGCCCACGCCGGTGACGAAGGCGTGCCCCCGCCCACCCGACCCCCCGTTCCCGGCGTCGGTCACGCCGCCTGATGCTCTGCTACGTAGTCCACGGCCTCCTCGACCGTAGTGATCTTCTCCGCCTCCTCGTCGGGGATTTCCATGCCGAACTGTTCCTCGAGCTCCATGATCAGCTCGACGAGATCAAGAGAGTCAGCCTCGAGGTCCTCCCTAAAGGAGGCCTCCGGGGTCACGTCGCCCTCTTCCACACCGAGCCTATCAGCGGTTATCTCCTGGATCTTCGTCAGTATTTCGTCTCGTTCCATAACTCATCTCCTCACGACCGGATACGACTCCAAAATGGCCTCTTCGGGCGCTCCCGCCCGCGAGATAGCGCGTAGTGTAGCGCAAATTTCTTTATTGCATAACCATCCCGCCGTCGACCGAGATCGTCTGCCCCGTGACGTAACCTGCCCCATCTCCCGCGAGGAACGCCACGACCTCCGCTATCTCCTGGGGCTTCCCGAAACGACCCATCGGGACCTGACCCATTATCTGCCCCTTGATGTTCTTCGATAAGCTCCCGGTGAGCTCCGTCTCCACGTAGCCCGGCGCCACCGCGTTGACCGTGATGCCGCGCCCCGCGACCTCCCGCGCCACGCTTTTGGTGAAGCCGATAATTCCTGCCTTGGAGGCCGCATAGTTCGCCTGCCCTGCGTTCCCGAGGAGGCCTACGACGGAGCTTATGTTCACGATCCTGCCCCACCTGGCCCGCACCATCCTCCGCAAGACCGCCCGGGTGCACAGGTATGTTCCCTTGAGGTTCGTCCGCATCACCTCGTCGAACTCCGCGTCCTTCATGCGGAGCATGATGTTGTCCCGCGTCGTCCCAGCGTTGTTGACGAGGATCTCCACGGGCCCGAAGGCCTCGACCACACCCTTGACGAGAGCTTCTACATCCTCGGGCGAAGCCACGTCGCCCTTGAACAGTTCGCCTCCGGCGCCGACATCGCGCACCAGCTCAGCGGTCTCCTCAGCCGCCACGTCGTTCGCGCGGTAGGCGATCGCGACCTTCGCGCCTCCTTCGGCGAGCCTGACGGCGATCGCACGCCCTATCCCACGTCCGCCGCCCGTCACGAGAGTCACTCGCCCCTCCACTACTCCCCCTCTACCTTATCGGCGAACGCGAACATCAGCTCGGCCTCGCAGGCGCGCTCGCCGTTCACCGTCGCCGAACCCTTGCCACGGCCGACCCTACCCTTGAGGCGCGAGATCTCGACCTCCATACTCAGAACGTCACCGGGGATGACCTGCCGCCGAAACCTTACCCCGTCTATCCCAGCGAATAAGGCAAGCTTGCCGCGAAACTCCTCTAACGCCATCACTCCTACCGCCCCGACCTGCGCCAACGCTTCCACTATTAAAACCCCCGGCATCACCGGGTAGTCTGGGAAGTGCCCCTCGAAGAACGGTTCGTTCTGGGTGACGTTCTTTACACCGACGGCCCGGACCCCGGGCTCTATCTCCTCGATTCTGTCCACGAGCAAGAACGGGTAACGGTGCGGTATGAGCTCACGGATAGTGGCCGGTCCCAAAGGCGCCTTCACGCCAGCACCTCCTTGGCCGCCCGGCCTCGCATCTCTAAATGCCTGAAATCCCTTAGCATCCTCACGAGCGTCCCCCCTCCGGCCTCCACGACCTCCACGACCCCCAGAGCCGCGAACCGCTCCACGACCGAGATCCACCGCACGGGCGAGAGCATCTGCTCCCTTAAAGCGAGGCGCACGTCTTCAGCCTTCGCCAACACGCTGCCGTCTATCCCGCTGATCAAGGGAATTCTCGGGTCTTCAAGCGATACCTCTGCCAGGAGCGTGTCCATCCGTATCGCCGCTTCCCACATGAGCGGAGAGTGGAAAGCGCCCGCAACGTCGAGCCTGCGCTTCTTGCCACCCACACACCCCGTCACCTCCTCCAGCGCCTCGTTCTTCCCGGAGAGAACGGTCTGCCGCGGGGTGTTGAAGTTGGCCGCGACGACGGCACCGTCCGCCGCGTCCACAGCCTGGACGACCTCCCGAGTACCTATCCCGATGATCGCGACCATCCCGCCAGGATTCTTCTTCGCCGCTTCCGTCATGAGCCTTCCCCTCTCGGCCACGAGCCGTACCCCGTCGTCCAGGTCCAAAGACCCCGCGGCGTGGGCCGCCGCAAACTCGCCCAAAGAGTGTCCGGCGATCACGTCCGGCTCCATCCCGCTTTCCTTAAGCCTGCGGAACTCATCGATCGAGCCCGCGAAAACGGAGAGTTGGTAGTGAACCTCCCCGTTCCCGACTACGCGCCCGACGGCATCCCTGACCTCGCCAGAGATCTCTCCGCCCGCCGTACCCTGCCCAGGGAACACTACAGCCTGCCGCCTTGCCAACAGCCCTCCGCCCTCTTAGATCCTATACAGGTTCGCCGCCCATGTCAGCCCGAAGCCGAAACCGACCGTGATGATGAAACGACCAGCCTCAAAGCCCTCGTAGATGTCCGGATAAGAGAGCGGGATGCTCGCCGCCGATGTGTTCCCGAACCGATCCATGTTCACCACAATCCTCTCATTTGAAATCTCCATCCTCCTCGTCGCTGTTTGTATTATGCGTAAATTTGCCTGGTGAGGGATGACGTGTTGGATTTTGTCAAGGGAGATACCGTTACGAGCGAGGAGTTTCTCGGTCATTTCGGGGAAGATCCTGGCCGCGAACTTGAAGACTTCGCGGCCGTTTTGGTAGAGTTTCTGCTGTGTGTCGGGGTGACCGGCCCGTCCGAGGGGGGCCATTCGGCCGTCGGCGCCTAAGATGTGATCCACGAAGCCGGACTCGCCGTCGCCTTTTTCGAGTACCACGGCGCCTGCTCCGTCACCGAAGAGCACTGCCGTTGAGCGGTCCTGTTGGTCCACGATCTTGGTCATCGCGTCGGCGCCTATGAGCAGCACGCGCCGGGCCGCGCCGCTTTCCAGCATCGAGTGCGCGACGCTGGCCGCGTAAGAGTAGCCAGTGCACGCCGCCGCTAGGTCGAAAGCGCCCACGCCTGGAGCGCCTATCGCCTCGCCCACGAGGCAGGCTACGCTCGGCATGGACTCGGGAGCGGTCGAGGTGGCACACAGGATCAAGTCTACAGAGTCGCCCGAGAGGCCAGCGTGACTGAGCGCGTTTTTTGCAGCGTCGGCAGCTAAAGTCGCGCAGTCTTCGCCGTCGGCGACGAAGCGGCGTTCCTTTATGCCGGTGCGCTCGACGATCCAGGCGTCATCGGTGTCGAGGACCTCAGTCAGGTCTTGGTTGGTGACGACCCGCCCACCCAAAGCGCGCCCCACCCCTACGATCTTGCCGGCAACGCCGTTCAAACCACGTCCCCGGCTGTCCGTTTCTGCGCCCCGGCGAGTGCCCTCTCCGATTCCTCCGCGAGGCCGGTGCCGACGCGTAAGATGCTAAGTAGGGCGTTTTCGACGCCTCTCGCGCGGGAGTTGCCGTGGCCTATGACCACCGGCGCACGCACGCCCAACAGGAACGAGCCACCATAGTTCTCGGGGTCCACTCGGTCGCGGACGCGGAGTAGACGTGGGCGAAGGACGCTTCCGGCGAGCCTGGTCATCGTGCTCGCGGTGACCGCCTCGCGCATCATGCCTAAGACCTCGCGTGCCACGCCTTCAGTGGTCTTGAGTACCACGTTCCCGGTGAAGCCGTCGGTCACGAGGACGTCCGCCGCCCCGCGACCGATGTCCCTTCCCTCGACGTTGCCGACGAAACGGACGGCGTCGGAGGCGGCGAGCAGCTTATGGGCCTTCTTGGCGAGGTCGTCACCCTTGCCTGGCTCTTCGCCGATGTTGATCAGGCCGACCCGAGGGTCGCTTTCTAAACGTAGGTACTTCCGCGCGAACACGCCGCCAAGGATAGCGAAATTCAACAGGTCTTGCGGCCAGCAAGAGACCGTAGCTCCGACGTCGAGCAACAACACGGGCGTATCGAACGGCAATACCGTCGCGATGGCAGGCCTCCGGCAGCCCCTGACGCGCCCTACCTTCAGGAGCGCTGCGGCCACCGTGGCACCCGTGTTTCCAGCAGAGAAAAGTGTCTCGGCCTCCCCGCCACGTACCATCCCCGCAGCGATCGCGACGCTCGAGTCGGGGCGGGAGCGTAGAGTAGCCGCGGGATCCTCATCCATGCCGACGCCGCCCCGAGCGTCGCGCCAAGAGACGTTCTCGGGAGCGTTTTTCAGGCTAGGTTCGATAACGGCCTCGTCGCCGACCAGAACAAACACGTCGTTCGGCGATTCCCTGGCGACGGAGAGGGTGCCTGCAACGATCTCCCCCGGCGCGTTGTCACCGCCCAAAGAGTCCACCGCCACGCGCACGGCGCTACTCTAGGCTTCGCCGGCGGAAGTTAGGGTTCTGGCTACTCCGTGACCTCTACGGCGACCGCGTTGCGCCCCTTATAGTAGCCGCAGTTCGAGCACACCCGATGCGGCACGTGCGTCTCCCCGCAGTTCGGACACGCAACTAGCTTCGGTCCCTTCAGGGCGTGGTGCGCCCGACGCTGGTTCCTACGAGCCTGCGACGTCTTCTTCTTCGGTACGGCCATGATCATACCTCCCTACGGTTGTTTAGATTGTCAACCCGTGGCGAAAAGGTCGTCGAGGTCCCGCCAGCGCGGGTCGATCCCGCCCTCATCCGCCTCGGGCTTCACAGGCTTCGTGCCCGGACAGAAGACCTGCATCGGCACCTCGCTCGGCAGCGCTTCCTTAGCATAGCGCTCCACGTCCAGTTCCCAGTCCTCCACGTACAGCTCCGGGTCGTTCGGCCCCGGAAGGAACTCGGACTCGCCGAAAGTCAGCGTGATCTCCGTAGGCTCCAGCGTGCGGTCGCAGGTGGTAGCCACGCCGCAGCCGACCTGGAGGTCGAGGTGCAGCCCCTCCGCGAGCCTGGTGACCCATGCACGCGCCTCGGCAGCCTTCACTTCGTGAAGGCGACCATAGAGGTCGAAAGGCGGTAACTCGAAAGAGGTCGAAAGCTCGCACGTATCTCCGATGCCCATCCCTGGGCGTTTCAGCTTGATCTTCATGCCCGTATTTTACTCTTCCGGGACGCCCTGCAACTTCGAACGGCCACGTTGGACAGCCTCGAGGAGTCGGGCAAGGTTGTCTTCGAGGCTCGCGAGGACCTCGTCGGCATAATCCTCGGCGCCCAGGCGAATCTCGCGCTCGCGGCGACGGGCATCTTCCATGATCTCCGAGCTGCGCTTCTCGGCGCGCTTCAAGACCTCCTCTTCGGAGGTGATCTTCTCGGCCTCTTCCTGCGCCTGGCGGATGATGCGGTCGCTCTCGCTGCGCGCCTCGTCGAGCATCGCCTGGCGCTCCTTGACGATCCAACGCGCCTGCTTGAGCTCCTCAGGGATGGTCTGGCGCATCTGGTCTATGACGTCGAATGCAGCGTCACGATCGACCATCGCCGTGTTGCCGAAGCCAGGGAAGGAGCGGGCTTCCTCTACCAACTCCTCCAACCTGTCTATCAAAACCAGTACGTCCATATTTCCTATTCTACCCTTTGTCGCTCACTGCTGCCTAACGCCCGTGTCGTACAACCGCTGGACGACGTCCAGTATCTCCTCCGGGACTAGCCCGCTCACGTTCCCCCCGTAACTCGCGATCTCGCGCACCGCGCTCGACGAGAGGAAGCTGTGTTCCGCCGCCGCCATGATGAACACTGTCTCGACCTCCGGGCAGAGTGTTCGGTTGAGCTGCGCTTGCTCGAACTCCGACTCGAAGTCCGAGACCGCCCTCAAACCCTTGACGACCACCCTGGCCCCCCGCTCTCGGGCGAACTCCGTCAGGAGGCCCTCCATCACCTCCACCGAGACGTTCTCCAGAGGCGCCATAACCTTCTCTATGAGCCGCGTCCTCTCTTCGGCGGTCAGCTTCGGCCCTTTGCGCAGGTTCCTGCCGACGGCGACGACGACGTGGTCGAAGATCCCTGCCGCCCGTTTTATGACGTCGAGATGTCCTGCCGTAATGGGATCGAAGCTCCCGGGGCAGATGGCAATGTTCATCGTGGACTCGGACCGTTCAAGGAAGGTTATAATGGTGCCGCCGTAGGAGCGGCTGACCCCTTTCATGTTCGTAGCTTCTACGGGAGTTCCGTCGCTCTCAACCACCACGCGGCCTCCGGGTGCGAGCAAGGCTTCAAGACGTTCCAGGACGCCCCCGATCTCCCTCGGCGCGATTCTATATGGTGGATCTGCGAATATCAAATGGAATTTTCGCCGCGAGGAGATAAGCCGATCTACTGCCTCTACGGCGTCTTCCCGCAACACTTCCCCTTCTTTGGCGAAGCCGGCGCGCTTCAGATTTTCCCGGATAGTGTGCGCCGCGCGGGCGTTCTTCTCGACGAACGTCGCCTGCACAAAACCGCGGCTCAGGGCCTCGATGCCCAAAGCCCCGGTCCCGGCGTAGAGGTCCAGGACCTCGCCGCCGTCAAAGAACTGGCCCAAGGAGTTGAAGATGGCTTCTCGGACCCTGTCGGAGGTCGGGCGGACACCCTCCGGTACAGCGCTCAGACGTAGGCCGCGGGCCGTGCCGGCGATGATCCTCATAGGGAGATTACTCGCGGAAGAGCCACTCGACGTCGCGGCCCAAGAGTTCCCGGATCTCGCGCCTCAATGGACGGTGCTGAGGCTTTCTGAGGGTGGGATCGGCAGCGACGAGCTCGAAGGCCGCCCGCCGTGCCTCGATCAGCACCTCGATGTCCCTGAGGAGCTTCGCGACTTTCAGATCCGGCATACCGCTCTGGCGGCTCCCAAAGAGCGTCCCCTCACCCCTGATGGCGAGGTCTACCTCGGATAGCTTGAAGCCGTCCTGGTGCTCACACAAGGCTTCGAGCCGCTTTTGCGACTCCTCCGTCTTCGGGTCGCCGACGAGGAAGCACTTCGGGGGGTGCAGTCCCCGGCAGACCCTCCCTCGAAGCTGGTGGAGCTGGGAGAGGCCGAACCTTTCCGCGCCCTCGATCACGATCGCACTCGCGTTCGGCACGTCTACCCCGACCTCGACGACGACCGTGGCAACTAGAACTTCTATCTCTCCAGCGCGGAACGCGGCCATGACCTCGCGCTTCTCTTGGGCCTTCATCCGGCCGTGGAGGAGGCCGACGTGCCTCTCCGGGAAGATCTCCTCTGCCAGCTCCTCGTAGAGTTCCTCCGCCGCCCGAACGTCTTCCAGAGCCTCGGACTCTTCCACGAGCGGGCAGATCACGTACCCCTGCCGACCCGCCTCCAACTCCTCTCGCACCGCCTCGTAAGCCCCTTCTCGCTCAGAAATCCCGAGCATATGCGTCTCGACGGGCTTGCGCCCGGGCGGCAGCTCGTCGAGCAGAGAGACCTCGAGGTCTCCGTACAGCGTGAGGGAGAGTGTCCTCGGGATCGGGGTAGCCGTAATCACCAGCGTGTCAGGCGTCGCGCCTTTCTCCTTGAAGTCCGTCCTCTGGCCCACCCCGAAGCGGTGCTGCTCGTCCACGACCACCAAAGAGAGGTCTTTGAACTCGACGCCCCTCTGGATCAGGGCGTGCGTTCCCACAGCCACGTGCGCCTCGCCACTCTTCACCGCCTCCAGAGCCTC
>JALZFJ010000236.1 GCA_030867425.1 Actinomycetota bacterium
TGTCCATCCAGCGGGTCGGTATCGAGAGAAAGTGCTGATACCGATCCCGCGTCTCGGGTGCCTCGCGGCTTACGACGTGCTTTTCGCTTTCTTCTACCATAGCTTCTTCTTTATCTTCTTGCGTGCCTCTGGTCGTCAACCATAAGTGCCGGTTTTCTGGGTACATCGACGATGACTTCCAAGTTCTCCAAGTTCACTTCCACGGCCTTCCCTCCTGCTTGTCCGGTCGCTAGGAGCATCCTGCCCACCCTGGCAAATAGAGCGATAGAACGTCGCGAGTCTTCGAAATACGCTTTTCTATCGAGCCTTGTGGATAAATGCACAGCACCGGTGTGCTCCTAATGATTATGCCATCCAGCAAACCCTGGCGCGCTTTGCCAGTGCTTGTGCCTAACCAGGGGGCCGTCCCGTTGCCTCTAGTACGGATTCGGAAGCACATCGATGGCTACCATAATCTTTGGTCCCAGTGCGTGTTTTGCTACCCATGCTTTGACCGCAATCCAAGCGCAACCGGATGTCTCTCCTGGTGCCTCTCTGTCCCTTCGAGGAAGCCGAATCCCCCATAAGTGCGCAGTTTTGTCTCCCTTTGCCCCTCCCTGTCCCCTGTTCCTTCGAAGGAAAATGACTACGAACAGAAAAGAGCGCAGGTTCGAGTCCTGCTGAGCTCACTCCTAAAAGCCCCGCAAAGGTGGAAGTTTTACCGTACGTCCCGCTAGGAAAGGGGCCGGGGTCCGACTCGATGGGCCATGGCCCCCTTTGTACCGCTCGTGTTTAACCCCCACGCCAGGCGGGTAAGCATTAGGTCGAGTAGGCGAGCGAGTCATCGGAAGGGAGATGGAACCCGATGTAAGGGTTACTGCTTCCATTGCGGAGGCAAGCTAGCCAACTCGAAAGGGGATGAAGCGCGATGTCATCGTAGCTTCGACTCTAGGGGCCCTGAGCAGGTTCTCGGGGCCTTCTCTTTACCCCGCCTCGGCACAGCGCTATGCCCGAGATCGCACTGTTAACGACCTCTATCTATATCCCGTTCGAAGCGTAGTGGCGGTACGAGTCGTTGGGCAATGAACATAGCGATGGCCGCCAAGGCCGAGCCAAACGCTAGTATCCACAGAACAGGCGCGTAGCTGCTCAGAGCTGCGGACAGCGCACCTGCGCCCACCGGCGCGAGCGTGCGAGCTCCAGTTACGAACATCCCTACCACCCCGCCTATGCTACCGTAATGCGCAGTCCCGTAGAAGTCTGCGACCGCCAAGGCTCGGGAGATCGTCACGGCTCCAGACGCCGCCCCGAAGGGCAAGACGAATATCAGCACCCCGAGGGGGCTCTGTGATCCGATCAGGACGACGAGGGCGACGGCCTGTAACGCGAAGATCCCTGCCATCATCGCGTCGCGTGGTAGGCGATCTTCGAGGAAGGTCAAGACTACCCGGCCAAGGACCTGTGACGCCCCTATGAGGCCGGTCAAGGTGGCGGCCGAACCGAGCCCGAAGTCCTTTTCGGCGAGGTAAGGGATCAGATGCACGTAGATCGCCGCCTGGGAGAGGGTCCCCAAGAAGAGAGCCGCCGCAAGCAGCCAGAAGGCCGGGCCTCGGAGCGCCACGCCGAGCGGCACACTCCTTGGTTTCGCACGGGGTTCGTTTAGCGCCCGTGCCGTCTCTTCTCGAGGTGAGTGCGTGGGCTCGATGCCATCGGGAAGGAGGCCGAGGTCTTCGGGCCTATGGCGCAAGACGAGCGCGTGGGGCAAGATCGTGAGGAGGGCCAGGATCGCGGCCAGGGTGAAGAGCGCCTCGCGCCATCCCTGCACCTCGACTAGCCAGGCGGACAATGGAAGGAAGATCGTGCTAGCAAGACCGCCGGCCAAGGTCACCAGTAGCAACGCCCGGGCGCGGCCGCGCTCGAACCACTTTGCGAGAACCGCGAATGCGGGCTCATACAAGGTCGCCGCCATCGCGAGACCGATGCCCACCCAGACGAGGTAGAAAACTAGGAGATCTTCGACGGAAGCCCACATGAGAAGGAGTGCGGCTCCCGCTATCGAGCCGAGAGTCATAAGCCCGCGGGGGCCGTGCCAGTCCAGCCAGCGTCCCACCAAGGGTGCAGCCAGCCCCGAGACGAGCAGTCCTAGGGAGTAAGCCCCTGTCACGGCCGTGCGGGACCAGCCCAGCTCCTCCTGCATCGGCACCAGGAATACCCCGAAGGCATAGTACAGGACACCCCAGGAGGCGGTCTCGGTAACAGCGAGCGTCCCCGCGATCGCCCAGCCATAGTAGAAGCCGCGCCGCCACGGCGCGCCAGCGTTGTCTTCCTCGCTAATCTTTTGGACCCACTACCCGTTCTGTTCCTTTATCGCGCTAGGCCCACTCAACTAGCACGCCTCGTGGATCTCTGCTCGCCTCTCGTAGCGCACCAAGAGCGTAGGGTACCGCGCCAGCCACGTCTTTCAGATAGTACTAAATACGGCTCAGGGTCTGTTGAAGGGTTTCAGGGTTCGTCGACATCATGGCTACTCTGGCTTCAACTGCTCCGGCTCGTCGTAGCCGGGTGCAAGTCTGCGAGAGTATAGGAGGCCAAGAATCTCGACTAATTTAGCCACCTTTTCCTGGCCAAGCCTCTTCCGTCCCCGATGAAGAATGTTCCTGGAGTGCTTCAACGATTTGCTCGGACACCTCATGGGTGCTCGCCTTACCGCCGAGGTCCGATGTGCGGATGGGGGTATCGGCCAGCATCTGTGCGATGGCTCGCACGATGGCTTTGCCCGCTTCGGCGTACCCGAGATACTCGAGCATCATGGCGCCGGACCATATCTGGCCTATCGGGTTCGCGACGCCCCTGCCGGCGATGTCGGGGGCCGAGCCGTGCACGGGCTCGAACATGGACGGAAACTTGCCTTCGGGGTTGAGGTTGGCGGAGGGTGCTATCCCTATGCTCCCCGCGATCGCGGCTCCTAGATCGCTCAGGATGTCCCCGAAGAGGTTGGAGGCGACCACTACGTCGAAGCGGCGCGGGTCGAGCACAAACGCGGCGGCTAAAGCGTCTATGTGATACTGGTCGGCTTCGACACCGGGATGTTCGGCCGAGTGCTCCCGGAAGATCTCGTCCCAAAACGGCATGGTGTGAATGATGCCGTTGGACTTGGTCGCCGAGGACACCCTGCCCCGCCTCTCTCCGGCGAGCTTAAAAGCGTAGCGCATGACACGCTTGACGCCGCGCCGCGTGAAGGTCGCTTGCTGCACAGCCAGCTCCTCGGGGCCTCCGTGGTAGAGTCTGCCGCCGATTTCGGAGTATTCGCCCTCGTTGTTCTCGCGTACAACGATCATGTCTATGTCCTCGGGTACCACCCCCCGCAGCGGGCCCTCGATCCCTTCGAACAGCCTCACCGGGCGCAGGTTTATGTACTGGGGGAAACGGCGCCGGATCGGGATCAAGAGTCCGCACAGCAACACGATAGTCGAGGCCCGCGACCGGGAAGACCTACGCGGCCGGCGGGAAGCCCAAGGAGACGCGCCAGCGAGCGGAGTCAGTGCTGGCACTCTCCCCCCTTCCGAGTGGGCTGCGAGAGACGCGGCGCGCTACAGGAAGCGTCCGGGGGCTGGGATGGCTTACGATGTACGAAAGCCATCGTCCGAATACGGCATCGCCTCACTCTCTCGGTGCAGGGAGATCGCTCCTTCAGGACGGCTTGGGCGCCAGCTCACCTATTACCTCGCCTCAACTCCAGAAATCGCTCCACCGTCGAGGGCGAGTGGTTCTGGTAGTGGTTGTTCGCGTAGGCGAAGACAGTCTTTCCCTCTTCGAGGAAGCGATCCACGACGCCGGCCCACCACAACAGGTCATCGTCTCGCTCCTTCTTGAGATGGGTGTGCCCCGAGGGGAACTCGCGGGGGTTGCCGAGCCAGCGGATGTAGGCGAAGTCTGTTGTCGACTCCTCCAGCCGGGGCATCCTCGGGTAGTCCACCAGGGTGAGAGCCGCCCCGCGCTCGCGCAATAACTCGGGGAGGTCCGAGCCGAGCCAACTCCTGTGGCGTACCTCGACGGCGTACCGCGGTCCCTCAGGCAATTCTCGCAGGAACGCGTCAAGGACCTCCATGCCCTCGGCTGTGAAGCCCGGCGGGAGCTGGAGGAGCAGGGGACCGAGCCTGTCGCCCAGGCTCTGCATGGTGCGTACGAAGTTTTCGGCCTCGGGACGGCTATCAACGAGATTTCGCTCATGGGTTATTTCCAGCGGAAACTTGGCAGCGTAGAGAAAGC
>JALZFJ010000004.1 GCA_030867425.1 Actinomycetota bacterium
GCGAGATGCGTCGCGAGTCTTTGCAGAGCCAGCTGGCCGAGGCGGTCGAGGGTCTCGGCGATCCTTCCATAGACGCCTATCTCTGTTCCATAGCCGTCTATCTCTGGGGCGACTGGCAAGGCGGAGAGGAGGTCGGCGACAGGCACATCGCTCGACCGGAATCTTTGGGCGTCGTCGGCAAGCTCATGAGGGCGTGGCGGAGATCATGCGCGAGGAGGTGGACGAGCTCGTCCGGCTCGGGGCCACCTACCTCCAGCTCGACGCGCCACAGTACCCACTGCTCCTCGAAGATTAGACCCGTCGCTTCTATGAGGATCGGGGCTGGGGCCTCTCCCGCTGGCTCTCCCGCGGCGGCGAGCTCGACAATTACGTGCTCGGGGATCACCCCGGCGTCGCCTTCGGGTTCCACCTATGCCGTGGCAACCAGGGGAGCCGCTGGCTCGCCTCGGGCTCCTACGAGATGCTTGCGCGCGAGTCTTCGGCGCCATAAAAGCCGACCGCCTGCTCCTGGAGTACGTCGACGAGCGTTCGGGGACCTTCGAACCTCTACGCCACGTCTCCGAAGTATCCGTCTCCCTATCGCTCGTCACTCTCAAGACCACCCGAACTCCTCTTCCCACTCCCTTTCTAACCCTCTAACTGCAAACGAGTTTCATTAACACTAACAAGAATCGTTCTTGTTTTTTGAAGAAGTAGGCCTATAATTTACGGGTAGTTGACAAGAACGGAGGAGTGAGTTTTTGGCGGCATTGATGGAGCGTCTAGGGTTTGGGGGGCGTGAGATGACGATCACCGGGCACAGCAAAGACTTCGTGCTCAAGGTGGTCCAACCGTCTTTGGTGGGGCTCATGGACGGGTCAGTCTCTACGCTGGCGCCGCTCTTTGCGACGGCATTTGCGACCGGAGATTCGCGGGTGACTTTCTTGGTTGGCCTAGCGGCGGCGGTTGGTGCGGCGATCAGCATGGGCTTCTCCGAGGGGCTCTCGGACGACGGAACGCTGACCGGGAGGGGACATCCATTCTTGCGTGGCTTGATCACGGGCGTGGCTACCTTCATCGGCGGAATACTCCACACCTTGCCGTTCCTGATCCCGCAGGTCTTGGTCGCGCTGTACTTGGCCTTCGGGGTGGTCGGCTTCGAGCTTCTCACGATTTCTTTCATCCGCTATCGCTACTTCAGGATGAGCTTCCTCGTGTCCGCTTTGCAGGTAATCCTGGGCGGAGCGTTGGTCTTCGTCTCCGGCATCCTAATTGGCAGCGCGTAAAGCGAGGGCTAAGAGGCCGCGCCAATAGGGAGAGCGTCAGGATGTAAGTGAACATGAGTCGCTCGATCATTTGGGAAGGTACTGCGGCTTTGAAAACTCGACTTCGTTGCCGACCTCCCCTTAGTGGCTCAAGCTACAATTGATACGCTATGCTCTGCGAATAGGCCACCATCCCGGCCACCTCCCGCCTCGACTCACCCAACGACATGCGCCAGACCATCAGCAAGTGGGTTCGCAATCCGGATCACTCGCCTTACGGTAAGGATCCTCCAACCTGGAAGACTCCGATTCCTCCGAATTTCGTTTCTCGCTCGTGCTCGGAAGCGTACATCCGGAATCCGAATTTCCCCTCTGCACTCAAGGCCGTTTCCCGCTCGACCGCCTCGTCCGGTACTATTCCCTGAGGGAGATAAACTAGGCCGCGGAGGATGCGGAGAAGGGCGCCATCCTAAAGCCCATGCTTCGCACAGAACTGGCGTAACACTCCGCCGACACTAACGCTGCGAAAGGGGTTGAGTATGCTCGAAGGTGTTCGCGTCATCGACGCGCACGTGCACGCGGCCTGTCTGCCCACGCTGAAGCTTTCACTGGGGGAGTGGACCGGACACTTCGAAGGGGGCGTCGCCGACCTCCTGGAGCTTTACGACGAGCAGGGTACTTTGATACCCCGTCGCTTCGACGAGTACGTGGCTGGTGAAGGGGTGGACGTCGCGGTCCTACTCTGCGAGTACAGCCCAAGGGTTACGGGCATCCAGCCGATCGAGGATTTGCTGCCCATCGTCGAGCATAACCCCGAGCGCTTCAGGCTGATGGCCGCACTCAACCCACACTACCATTACCCCTTGCCGGACGAGCTGGAGCGACAGATGACTTTAGGCGCGGTGGGCTTGAAGCTGCACCCCGTGCACGGGGGCTTCTCCCCGAACGATCCGGCCCTGTACCCGGTATACTGGCTGTGCCAGCAGCGCGGGCTGCCGGTGATCTTCCACTGTGGCACGAGCGTCTTCCCCGGCGCCACCAACCGCTACGCCGACCCCGTCCTGGTCGAGTACGTGGCCCGGGACTTTCCCGACCTCACGATCGTCTTGGCTCACGGAGGTCGTGGCTGGTGGTACGACGCCGCCGCCTTCATGACCCTGATGCGAGAGAACGTGTGGATTGAGGTATCCGGCCTCCCCCCGAAGAAGCTGCCCGAGTACTACAGCAGGTACAACTTTGAGTCCCTAGCTCAAAAGATGATCTTCGGCACCGACTGGCCCGGCGTCCCAGGGCTCAAAAACAACGCCCTTGCCCTCTTAGAGCTCGGCTTGGATCCCGAGACTGTGGAGCTGATCCTACACGAGAACGCTTCACGATTGTACAAGCTTGACGCGAAGCAGGACGGAGCCGCATGTAACTAGGCATGCTCGTACCGGCAATGCGTGAGTGCGAGTCCGTAAGTGTTACTCGTCGGACTCTTGGTCCTCCACCAGGATTGCAGCGACCGGGCACTGTTCCTCGGCTTCTTTCAGCTTCTCTATGCTCACGCTGTAGGGTCGTCTACCTCCGCGTTCTCTTCGTCGTTCAGCTCGAATGCGCCCTTAACCACTTCCACGCAGTTATCCAACCCTGCGCACGGCTCCTGATCTACCTCTACCCGCGGGTTACCATGCTTAGATCACCTCTCCTCTGGTATTCGCTTGCTTTACCTTCCCTATGCGTGTGCCATCGACAGGTTGGCCTAAACGGCCGGGGACGGTGTCTTATTCGGCATCGTCGAACGCCAGAATTCACCGGCACACAAAGCTCATGGTAGAAACCGCTCAGGCTAGCCGCGAGTCGTGTTTCGGGACGAAAGGCACCAAATTAGGAGGTGGGTCAAACCTCTTCATAAATACGCGAACCCCTAGTGCTGCACCAAAGATGGTGAATGATGTACGCCTAGATCTCGCTAGCCGGGGTACTCGCAAGCCCCCACACAAGCCAGCATTCTTCCTCTACCAGGTTCGCCCAGTCCCCAGTGTAGGTAGTCGGTATGAACAGTCCATGAAGAAACCGTGGAGATCCTGTGCGCGATATGACAAGCGGGGCACTGCCTGCTAGGGGTTCGCAGGCGCCGGCGTGAAGAACATAGGCGAGATTACCTCCCGAGCGAAAAGAACCCGGCGGCGCGGAGGGGGAGAATGCGCCGCCGGGCGGGGCGAGTGTACCCACTCCGCCCGGCGCCGAACCCCAGTCGAAATGACCCGGGGCGTGGTCTACCCGAGGACTGCCCCCCTCCGACAGTCCCGGGTAAGGCGCACCTGTCCAGATGCGCCATTCGCCCAATCTACACGGCATCGCTGCGTACGCAAGATCTACCGGGATCACCCTCAAGGGATAGATAAGGGTTAGAGTTTTCCGATATTACTTAGCCGAAAAAGAACCGAAAGTCCGGTCCGAGGGAGAGGGGATCAGGCCTCGCCTTCCATTGTAGCGGTCGGCCGCGCCCCGCTCTAGCCCCCACCACGCTATGTGGCGTTTTCTAGGCAGGGCGAGCCCCACTCATTGTGCTTTAGTGAAGCTACCCTATGCCCCCAACGGAAGATGGTCTAGGCTACCGACCAATGATTCCACGTAGCGAACGAACCCGCCATAGTATGGCCGAGCCAACGGCGAACGAACGTACGTCCGACCGACTCACCGTCGCCGACGCGGCCCGGCTGTTGGGGCTGAGCGCCGAGGCCGTGAGAATGCGCATAAAGCGTGGCACGTTGGCCTCCGAGAAAGTGGGCGGCACCGTGTACGTGCTCCTCGATACCGACCCAACGCGATCCAGCGCAGACAGAACGACCGACCGAACGGTCGAAACAACCACCGATCGAACGTCGCTGGTCGAGGTCCTGCATGATCAGGTAGCCTACCTGCGGGAGCAGCTGGACCAAGAGCGCGAAGCCAACCGGGAGAACCGGCGCATCATCGCGGGCTTGGTGCAGTACGTTCCCGGGCTTGAGGCGCCGCCAGAGGCACAAGAATCGTCAGAGACGAACTCCGAGGGGACCGTTGGAGAGGGGCCCCCCTCGGAGTCTGTCTCTAAGCGTTCCTGGTTGCGCAAACTCTTTGGGTTCGAGTAAGCGATAATAAGCCAGGTAGTTACCGCGCTGCTAGGAGCACTTGTAGGCGTGGTGGTAACCCAGGTGGTGTGCTAATTCTTCGACTATAGGCAGCGCCAGAGAAAGAGCTAAAAGACTTGCTCCGGCTCCTTGACGAAGAGACGTAACGCAACCGCATGCAGTTGGACGATTACCTGGAAAACCCCGAGCGGAAAACGGATGCGGCCGAGTACACGCTTAGGTTCGCTGGGTGGGATGCCTCGAAGGCTCGGATCGCGCAGCTCCTAAACGACGCCACGCAGTTGGCCGCTATAGCTAAATATTACGAGAACCTGCACGAACCAGACAATTTTCGCCGCTCTTCGATCACTTCGGCGGAGTAGAGGCAGGAGAGGGTTGGCTTGCGGCTTCCCTCCCTCCTTGACCACAGCAACCTTACGAGGAAGCACATTAGGAGTCGTGTGCCGTACTCCGCGAGTAGGATACACCTCGAGTCTCTGCAACGTAACCACGATGACCGGCAATAGTAGTGGGGTGGGGACTATTTCACGGAGTTGCCGTCGAGAGGTTTCTTCTCAGAAACTCTGGAAAAGTTGGTCGCCGTCGAGGACCGGGAATCTTACGGGGCAGGGCGAGACTATGGGGATCTTTCGAGCTCCTTCTCGGAGAGCCGCATACGACGGGTGAAGTAGAGCGCTATCGTCAGCACGATCACGAGGCCTGTCATCACCCCAAGCTCGATGAGCATGTTTCGGACCTCTTCCGCACTCACCCGTTCGAGTTCGGCGGTGAGCAGCAGGATGCGCCGCACCACGGCTATGAGCCCGACTAGTAAGAACGGTTCGGCTATTAAGATGCCGCGCTCCCTAACCGTGACCCTAACCGTGTCGATCAATTCGACGAATATGAAGGCCAAGAGCACCCGGTCGAGGACGCTGAGCGCCGTCTGGAGAACCCCGACCTCCGACACCTCCAGCATACTCATCGCCGCGGAGAAGACGAGCATCACGATCGGCACGCTCAAGGCGAGCGCTATGGCCAAGTAAGCGACGCGCTCGAATGCGTCCAGGACACTGGTGAAGAGATTCTTGTAGCGTTCGGGGGGCACGCCGCGCCTCTTTACCCAGCGAGGACTTCATCAAATCTTAGGTTGTTACTATTAACGTAATTGCGCGCGAAGCTTCGGGCTTCGCGCGTGAAAGAAAGGCTCGTGGGGGTTGGTTTTACTGTTTATGGATGCCCGAGTGCCTTTGGTGCGCTGCCCGTAACGTGCTTCTCGGACGCCTCGATCTAGCTTGTGTTCGGTAGCTCTCCTGGAGGGAGCCGTTGGACGTTTAGCTCTTGGGGGGCTCGTAGAGCTGGAGGTTGTTGCCGTCAGGGTCTTTGAAGGTGGCGACCCGTCCCCAGTCGTGTTCGGAGATCCCCGCCAGGAACTCGACGCCGTTGCTCTTCAGGTCCTCGGCTGCTTCTTCGAGGCTGACCGCCTCAGGTTGGAAGGTCAGGACCGGACCGCCCTCGGTACCCGCCCCTTTGGGTTCCCGACCGTTGAGGCCGACCCGCACACCGTTGGCGTCGACCTCGGCCCACGGCCCGTCCCTACTCACCAGCCGAAAGCCCAGGACGTTTTGGTAAAAGTCCACCGCCCGCTCGATGTCTTGGACCGGCATCCAGACGTTCGCCACGCTCCTGATCATGCTATCTAGCTCCTCTCGAACCTCTGTTTCCGCAACGCACCGCTCCTTACCCCCTGAAAGCACCGACGAATCAGCAGAACAGCTCTTTGAAGTGCCCGACGACTTTCTCCTCGACGTCGAGGAGCGACACATCCTCGGTGTCTTCTCCCAGCTCGCGCGCGAGGCTCGTCACCCCATACTCCTTTATGCCGCAGGGCGTGATCCAGTCAAACCAAGAGAGGTCGGTCTTTACGTTGAGTGCGAAGCCGTGCGACGTGATACGCCCGCTGGAAAACTTAACGCCAATGGCAGCGATCTTGTCCCCCCCCACCCACACCCCCGTGTACTCCGGGTGCCGTCCCGCCTCTAAGCCATACTCCGAGAGGACAAGGATGACGAGCTCCTCGAGGTCCCTCAGGTACTGGTGGGTGTCTAGTTCTTTGAGGCGCAGGATAGGGTACCCGACGAGTTGCCCGGGTCCGTGGAAGGTGGCGTCCCCTCCCCGGTCGCTCCAGAACACCTCCGCCCCTAAAGACATGAGGTACTCCTCCCCCGCCCCGAGGTTCGAGGCGTCCTTCGCTGCCCTACCCACCGTGTAGACCGGCGGATGCTCCAGGAGAACGAGCGTGTCCGGGATCTTGTCCCTCCTGCGGAGCCCGACGAGCTCCTTCTGAAGCTCCCAGCCCTCGGTGTACGGCGTCAGGCCGGGGAGACGACGGACGTCGAGAACCGTTTCTTCCCCGAGCCGCTTCCTCAGTTCCACGCCTAAACGAAGCCTTCTTAGACGACGCCGCTCTTGCGAGCGTCCTCGGTCTGCTCGTGGGCGTGGTAAGAGCTCCTGACCAGCGGGCCGCTCTCGACGTGCTTGAAGCCCATCTCGGAGCCATACTTCCTGAGATCCGCGAACTCTTTCGGCGCGTAGTAGCGGCTCATCGGTAGGTGGTTCTCCGTGGGCCTCAGGTACTGGCCGATAGTCAGGATGTCCACGTCGTGGTCCCTGAGATCCCGCATGGTCTCCAGTATCTCCTCCTCGACCTCCCCCATACCGACCATGAAGCCGCTCTTTGTGAGCCCGTCGGGGTCGAGCTGCTTGGCGTAGCGAAGAACCTCGAGGGAACGCTCGTACTTCGCCTGCGGCCGAACGGCAGGGTACAGGCGCGGGACGGTCTCGATATTGTGGTTGAACGTCTCGGGCCTCGCGTCGATGACTGTCTTTATAGCGTCGCGGCTCCCCTTGAAGTCGGGGGTCAGAACCTCGACGGCGCAGCCTGGGACTTGCTCCTTTATCTCCCGGATCGTGGCAGCGAAGACGGAGGCCCCGCCGTCCTTCAGCTCGTCGCGGTTCACCGACGTGACAACGGCGTGCTTCAGGCCCATATTCCTGGCGGCCTCGGCGACGCGGTAGGGTTCGTCGAGGTCGAGATCTGTCGGCTTACCGGTCAGGACGTTGCAGAATCCGCAACTGCGGGTGCAGACGTTGCCCAGGATCATGAAGGTGGCGGTGCGGTTGTTCCAGCACTCGCCGATGTTCGGGCAGCGGGCTTCCTCGCAGACGGTGTGAAGGTCCAGACCACGCATGGTCTCCTTTATGTCCTCGTAGCGCTCGCCGGTTGGTGCCTTTGCCTTGAGCCACTCGGGCCGTCCATGCAAACCCTTTCTCTGCCGGAACGGGAGGTATTCGGTCGGCGTCCCGTCGGGAGGTGGGGCCACGGGCCGGTCCTCCCAGCGGTGCCGCACCTCGAAGGTGCGCTTGCCGTCCTCCAAAACCTTGAGCAAAACTTGTCTGCGTACCACCGTTCTCCTATCTTTCTCGCGCCTTCTGACCCATACTACCGCACCTAGCGGCACGCGCACCGTGTTCTCCGTCCTAAGACAGGAAATCAAAGGCCGAATCGCTATACACTTACTGTACGGGGCCAGCGAACACGGAAGGGGAGGTCCAATAGATGCAACAGTACCATGCGGGAGAAACCGTACAAGCCCCATTGAACTTCGTGCACGGTGAGAGGGTAAGGAACGTCGTCGCGACCTTTGCCCACGCCGACGACCCGGACACGAAGTTCCGTCTCTCCGGTATGCCCGAAGAGCAGGTCGCCTCCGAGGGGGCGGGTTACACCTACTGGCGCGTGATCCTCTCGGGCAAGGTGACGACCGAAGACAAGCCGGGCGAGTACCGGTGCGAAGCGGTGAAGGCCGAATACACTGGCTGGCGCAAGGTCGCCTTTGCGGGCGTACCCGAGGCCGGCTTCGAGATAGCCGAAGAGGAGATACAGCCGCCCGAGATCACGGGAGACTGGGAATGGGAGTCGAGTCAGCAAGGATAAGAGCCGGTCGCGAGCTCGTTCCGGCGACTACGGCGTGGCGAGCGTGCTACCTCGGAAATACACACGCCCCTATATTGCGGTTCCGCGCCCTGCTGGACGAAGAAGTCCCGAGGGTGGAGTTGGCGTTAATCCAGTCACAGTGTCCTCGCTGATCCGTCTGATGCTGAGGCGAGTGGCCAGCAGCACATAAAGCTTACGAAGCACCCTGAGAGGGTGCTTTCCTACTCCGACCGGTGCAGGGCGGGCTAGTAGGTTTCGTGGAAGAAGCGGGCCAGGAGTTGGCTTCGGCTCCGTACGCCGAGCTTCTCGTAGGCGTGGGCCAGGTGCGTCTGGATCGTGTTCACGCTTACATGTAGCTCCGTCGCAATCTCGCGGTTGCTCAGCCCGCGCACCAACAGTTCAAGCACCTGCCGCTCCGCCTCTGTCACCGGCCACGCCGTCGGCAGTCCGGGCGGGACGGGCGTGCGCTCCGGCGTCAGGACCACCGACACCGCGCAACGGTCGTTCCCTGGGGCGGCTTCGACCCGCAGCGCACCGGCTGGCGTCCAGGCCCGCACCGTCGCATGATGCGCTCCGTCCAACCCGGCACGCAGCCCGGCGACCGCCGTACACACAGCCCCTGGCAGGTATTCCTCGCCGCCTACCTCCGTTTGTTGCAGCAGGTCGATCCAGGCGTCCGCAGCCGGGGTGCGGAACTGCTCGTGCCCGTTCGCCGCTATCATCAGTACTCCAGATGCGTCGGGTCCGGCCTCCCCCACCCCGGAGACCGCGGCACGCTCCCGGTCGAACGCCGCACGCAGTGCGTGCCCGATCGCTGTCGCCATGAGGCGTAGGAACTCGATATCGCCCGGCCCGAACGGTTGAGCAGCCCCGCGGCGAATCAGTTCCAGCCAGGCGATCCACTGCCCATCCGCGGCGAACGCCGCGCGCAGCACTCCACCGGGCGATACAGTGTCCGCGTAGAAGGCACGGTACTCCTCCACCTCAGAGACCGCCCGTAGCAGCGACGATGGCAGTCCCAGCGACTGTTCCAGCCGCTGGTGGAGGACGAGTATTGGTAGCCCGGCACGCATCTGCGCGGGGGGGAGGAGTGCGGCGACCGGATCGCGCAGGTAACCGTTCCGGTAGAAGCTGCCGATACGGGACCACGAGCCGGGTGCGACGGCGAGCAACCGGTTGTGCAACAGTGTGGTAGGGTCGAGGCCGACCAGCCCGCC